>DCOU01000137.1:3268-3828 GCA_002322525.1 Candidatus Omnitrophica bacterium UBA1562
TGCATTTTTAACAAAGTCGTGATCCATAAGATATCAAAAATTTTAAACCAAGATAAATAAAATGGTGTCCAAATCAATGGCCGCATACGCCTCTTTAAGGCTGATGACACCGAACAAAACCATCGCCACAGCACCCAAAAGCGCACCTGCTGGCCGGTTAATATGCAGCTTGGGGATGTTTTGTATGCCAATAATGATATAGGTTAAGACAAAAATAACGAGGGCAATATTCATGAAGAATCTCTTTAAACTACTTTTATTTTACCTCTTGTGTTAAGTATTGTAGAAGCAAATCCTTTGTCTTTGGGCCGACAACGCCATCAGCCTTTAAGCCATTGGCTTTTTGGAATTCCCTAATCGCCCTTTTGGTATTTTTCCCGATCTTGCCATCAATAGTTCCGTTGTAAAAGCCGGCGTTCTTTAAGGCAAGTTGGATATCCTTATGGGTTAAGGACTTCTTGCCAGATTTATAAAGATATCCTTCATTACCTTGCGCACCAGTAACAACTACAGTAGAAGGCCCGCGCGAATCTACTTTTCCTTTTAGATATCCCACTGAC
>DCOU01000084.1:0-1507 GCA_002322525.1 Candidatus Omnitrophica bacterium UBA1562
GCAGCGTTTAATAGCTGCGACCAATCTGCTTCGCTGTGCTACTTTTGTGCACAGCTTCGCAGGAATAAGGTTCTACGAAGCCCATACCAGCTTATTGCTTATCGAGGGCAAAGTAGACCAAATTCGCTTGCATTTGGCGTGCATGCGAATTTAAGCCAGAGTCCCTCACATCCGAGAAGATTTTTCGAGACGTTCGGGATGAAGGATAAAAGAGGTTTAGGATATGGAAGAAGAGAGAAGGAAATCAGTTCGTATAAAAAAGGTACTTGTTGTCCGATACGGTTATTGTATTGATAAGGATGAAAAGAAATGGGATATTACCGCGATAAGGGATATTAGCGAGATGGGAATGCGTATTACTACTCATCGACAGTTTTCGCCTAATGATATTATAACTTTTCTCATCAAAATTCCTACCAGGCCATTAGAGTGGATAGAATTTACCGGAAGAGTAATGGGGTCTGAAGAGTTGAAGACTATTTTCGGAGAAGACGTGGCAGGGACGCATATAACGAGGGTAGAATTTATAAATTTAGAAGAAGGCCAGAAAGAATTAATCCGAGAATATATAACATGGTTTTTAATCAAAAAAGGGGGAGGGCAAAAATGAACTATGCAGGGCCTGAAAGAAGAAGGCATTCTTGACGAAATCGATAATTGAGATATGTCTCAAACAAAGAACCTAAGCTTAGGGGGTATGTTATTGGCCACAAACAGGCAGTTTGGCATCGGCACAAACCTTGCATTACTGATACAGAAAAGTCTTTGAGAGAAGAAAAAAGTACTATATAATTAGGCAAAATTGATAAGCCCCGTAAAATAAAGCAGAAATAAATCTTAGAGGGAAAGGAGAAAACAAAAAATATGCATAAGAAAGGTTTTACCTTAATCGAGTTGATGGTAGTTATCGCGATTATAGCTATTTTAGCGATAGTTCTTGTTCCTCAGGTTTTTAGACGGGTTGAGAAAAGAAAAACTGCTGCTGTAAACGCATTTTACGATTCAGTTAAATTAGCAGTTTTGGCTTACCAAACAGATCTAGGGGGAATCTGGCCAGAAAGCTGTACTGAAGCAACCTGTAATACCATTGCGGGCGATAACGGTGGTTTTGTAACTGCTGCAACTAATAATGCACGCTGGGAAGGTCCATATATTGATAGATGGCCGACTGCAGGTGGCAACCCCTATGGAGGTAATTATCAATGGACTGCTGCATCAGGAACTGTTTTTGGCGCTACTGCTGTAGGAGAAAGATATATCACCATAACTGGCGTACCTTGTATTGGTGCAACAAGGATAGATAGGAATCTTGATCATTCTCCAATAGCAACTCCTCAAACAGGTGCTAATATTGGTTTAGTGCGACTATCTCCTGCTGCTGCTAATTGGCCTAACTGTACTACTACCCCTGATAATGTTACCATAGTGGTATTAGTATCTCGCGACGGCCCGACGAACTAAGGATTTAAAGTTTTATTCATTTTACCCTCCTTCTTCTTTTATAAAA
>DCOU01000084.1:1614-8961 GCA_002322525.1 Candidatus Omnitrophica bacterium UBA1562
AGGTTATCCTAAAAAGGATAGACCTTCCTAAACCTCTTAAAGGAAGGGTCTAATCGCCGATCACGCCTATGGCGGATCCCGCCAAAGGCGGGAAGGCGATTTTCTTGTTAAGTAGTTTTTGTTTGCAAAGTTTTTTAGACTATGTTATACTACTTTCCAGCAATATAACTATAACATATAGAGTAGTAGCGCTTAACTATCTGAAGAATTGGAGGGGGTCAAAAATGAACTATACAGGGCCAGAAAGAAGAAGACATCCTCGCGTAAATTCTCGTTTTATTGTCTCCTACCGCGTTCTCGAAGAAATGAATAATGTAGATATAACTCAAACAAAGAACCTAAGCTTAGGGGGTATGTTATTGACCACAAACAGGCAGTTTGGCATCGGCACAAACCTTGCATTGGAGATAAGATTGCCTTTTGACCCCGATCCGATTATGATCGTTAGCAAGGTTGTAGAATCGCTTGAAATCAGCAAAGACTTAATCTATGATACAAGGCTTGTATTTTTGGCTATAGATGGAAAACATAGGGATGTAATCAAGGAGACTGTAGATTATTACCTTAAGAAGATTAAGGAAGCCTGAACTTAGCGAGCGATAGTGAAGCTAAGTTGTTCGGCTGAGTTAACCCTTGACATTTCCTATAATTTACTTTTAAGAAAAATGTCAAGGGTTCAATTCGCGCATATAACTTATGTCGGCTATTGCCTCCATAAGTTATGCGCTCATTGAAGAAGGGATAAGGAATGAAAAAGATAAATGTGGGTTTGATTGGTTTTGGCAATGTCGGAACGGGCGCGGTAAAAATTTTATCCGATAGAAAGCATTTCTTAAGCGATAAGATAGGTTTGGAGATAAATATTAAGAAGATTTGCGATAAGGATATTAGTTCCAAGAGAAATGTTTCAGTGGGCAGAAGCCAATTTAGTAAAGACCCGAAAGAAATTATCAATGATCCTCAGATAGATATTATAGTAGAGTTAATAGGAGGAATACACCCGGCAAAGGAATATATTGCTGAAGCGTTAAAAAAAGGAAAAAACGTAGTTAGCGCGAACAAGGCACTTCTGGCGCAAGAAGGCCGTGAGTTGTTTGCTCTGGCACAGGACCGTGGCAAAAGTATTTATTTTGAGGCTTCAGTTGGCGCAGGCATCCCGATTATAAAATCCCTGCGTGAAGGGTTAGTGGCTAATAAGTTCTACAGCATCTTTGGCATTGTAAACGGGACTTCTAATTTTATATTATCCCAGATGTCTAATAATAATTGCACCTTTAATAATGCTCTTAATGAGGCAAAGGCAAAGGGTTTTGCAGAAAAAGACCCTACCTTAGACATTGAGGGTATAGATTCCGCACATAAATTAATATTGCTTACTTATCTTTGTTTTGGCAGGTTTGTGAGTTTAGAGGATATATTTATCGAAGGGATTTCTCAGGTATCTTTAGCGGATATTAATTATGCTAAGGAGCTGGGATTTGAAATAAAACTATTGGCTATTGCCAAAAAACAATCAGACGAATTGGAAGTAAGGGTTCATCCTACCCTTATACCAAAAATGCATTTGCTCTCTTCGGTATCAGGCATATTTAATGCGTTCTATGTATCCAGTGATTTAGCAGGTAACCTTCTGTTTTACGGCCCGGGTGCAGGACAGTTATCTGCTGCTTCTGCAGTAATATCGGATCTGGTAGATTTAACTCAAGGGTTAAAGGCAGGGATGTTCAGGCCAACATTAAATATAGCGGTGGATAAATCTATAAAGAAATTACGCCGGATAAACGAAATTGAAAGCCGGTATTACATCCGTTTTATGACTGTAGATAAACCCGGTGTACTGGCAAAGATTGCCGGGGTACTGGCTAAATTCGGGATTAGTATAGCCTCAGTCACCCAAAAAGAAAGAAGGAAAGCGCAGGTTGTGCCCATTGTGATGATAATCCACGAAGCCAAGGAAAAAGATTTACGCTCGGCATTAGAAATAATAGGGCGTTTAGATATTATAAAAGAAAAGTCAGTGGCGATAAGGATAGAAGAGGTATGAAAATAGTTCATAGTTCAGAGTTCATAGTTCATAGTTATAATGGTGTGATTGAGAGGTATAAAAAATATCTCCCTATAACCGATAAAACGCCCATAATTACATTGAAGGAAGGAAATACCCCTTTGATATACGCAAATTACTTAAGTAAATTAATCGGTAAAAATTTTGAAGTTTATTTAAAATACGAGGGCCTAAATCCCACCGGTTCTTTTAAAGACCGGGGAATGACGCTGGCGATTTCAAAGGCCTGTGGAGATAAGTCAAAGGCAGTAATATGCGCTTCAACCGGAAATACATCTGCCTCTGCAGCTGCCTATGCTGCCAGAGCGGGTATTAAATGTATTGTGCTTTTACCCAAAGGCGCTATAGCGTTAGGCAAACTTAGCCAGGCGCTTATTCATGGGGCAGTGGTTTTGGCAGTAGAAGGCAATTTTGATGATGCCTTAAATTTGGTTAAGGAAATTTCAGAAAAATATCCGATAACACTGGTAAATTCACTGAATCCCTATCGCATTGAAGGTCAAAAAACCGCCAGCTTTGAAATTTGCGATGTTTTTACAGATGCGCCTGATTTTCAGGTAATGCCGGTGGGCAATGCCGGAAATATAACTGCCTATTGGAAGGGATATAAAGAATATAAAAAAATAGGGCGGGCTAAACGGTTGCCGGTAATGCTGGGGTTTCAGGCAGAAGGCGCAGCTCCTATTGTAAGGGGCTACCCGATAAAAAACCCGGAAACCATTGCTACGGCTATCAGGATAGGTAACCCGGCGAGCTGGAAACAGGCAGAAGGAGCCCGCGATGAATCAGGCGGCCTTATTGATATGGTTTCAGATAGAGAAATCATCGTAGCCTATAAATTATTAGCGGCAAAAGAAGGCTTATTTGTTGAACCGGCTTCAGCTGCTTCAGTTGCCGGATTATTGAAGTTAGCAAAAAAAGGCTTCTTTAACCGAACACCGAACACCGAACACCGAACACCGAAAAGAATTGTGTGCATTCTGACCGGCCATGGCCTGAAGGATCCAGACAGGGCGATAAATACTATAAAGCAGCCGAAAGTAGTGAAAGCGAATTTAAAGGCGGTATTAAAAGAGATTGGTTATTAATTTAGTAGGTAGTAGGTAGTAGATAGTATGTAGGTAATGAGTTTAAAGAATAAAAGGATTTTAATTACTGCAGGACCTACCTGGGTTTCTATAGATAGCGTAAGGGTTATCAGTAATATTGCTACAGGCGAAACGGGAATTTTATTGGCAGAGAAACTGCAGAATTTAGGTGCTAGGGTTACTCTTTTGCTAGGCCCCGTAGATACTTGTTGTTTAAATAAGAAGATAAATCCCGCCCTTTCTTACCTCAACCATAGACCATCTCGTAGAAAAGGCGGGATAAAACTGTTACGCTTTAGGTTTTTTGATGAATTAAAAGATAAAATAATTCAGGAATTAAAATATAAAAAATACGATATAGTTATTCACTCAGCAGCAGTATCGGATTATAAGCCGGTAAAAACTTATTCTCATAAAATAAGGTCCGGCATTAAGAATCTAAGGCTGGGTTTGGTACCTACAGAGAAAATTATAGACCTGCTCAAAAGAATTGATAACTCTATAATTTTGATAGGTTTTAAATTTGAGCCGCAAGCAAAGAAAGGCATGCTTATAAAAAGGGCAAAAGAGCTTATCCGAGCCGCCAATCTTGATTTGGCAGTAGCCAATACGATGAATAAAAATAAATACTACGCCTATATTCTCGATAATTATAACCACAGTTACGGGCCCGTCTTTAATAAAAAAGATCTGGTGACAAAATTAGCTGATTTAATGGGAGGCGATTTATGGAAGAATTAAAAATATCGGGTAAGTTAAGAAATGTCCTTCAACAATTTATTCTGGGCTTAAAGGATATTTATCAAGAGGGATTGGCATCAATAGTTCTTTATGGAAGTGCAGCAAGCGGTGAATTCATAGATAAGCATTCTAATTTAAACCTGCTCGTGGTATTAAAGAATACAAATTTAGAAAACTTAAAGAGAGCCACAAGGTTCATAAATAAGTTTAGAATAATTAACCCTTTATTTTTAACTGAGGATTACATTAAACGGTCCATTGACATTTTTCCTATTGAATTTTTGGATATGCAGGAAAATTATTCGGTTTTATACGGAAAAGATATTTTAAAAGATGTCGATATTGATATACGTAATTTAAGATTCCAGTGTGAGCAGGAATTAAAAGCCAAACTTATTGTCTTAAGGCAGTTATATTTAAAAATAAACAGGGATAAACCTGCTTTAAAAGATTTATTGCTTAGGTCAATTACCTCGATTTTGCATATATCAAGGAATGTTTTACGTTTAAAAGGCAAAAAGCCGCCTTATAAAAAAGATGAGATATTAAAGGAACTGGCTGCGGAGTTTAAAATTGATACGGGTGTGTGGGAGAAGATATTAGCAGCAAAGAATAGGCAGATAAAGTTAAGGAATAGAGATATAGAAATTTTATTTGTTAATTTTATAAGTGAATTAGAGAAAATAATTGATATAGTAGATAGGCTATAGCTGTATGCGCAAGATATGCTTTTTACTAATTTTTTTGGCTCTGCCGTTTTTGGTTTGTGCGCAAAATATCCCTCAAGCCACGGGCTGGGTAAATGATTTTGCGGGAGTTATCAGTCCTGAATATAGAGATAAAATAAATGCTTTAATTGAGGAGTTGGAACAGAAGACTACAGCAGAAATTGCGGTAGTGACAATAAATTCTATTGCTCCTTATGATGAAAAGGAATACGCGAGGTTGCTCTTTGACAGTTGGAAGCCGGGCAAGAAAGGCAAGGATAACGGCGTATTAGTGCTTTTGGCAATTAAAGAAAGGCGCTGGCGTATTGAAACTGGTTATGGCGTAGAGGGAGTTTTGCCTGACGGCCTTTGTGGTGAAATTGGCCGGAATTACATGGTGCCTTATTTTAAGGAAGGTAAATATGGAGAAGGTTTGTATCAAGGTGCACTTAAAATTTCTCAAATTATAGCTCGAGACGCTAATGTAAATTTAAAAACATGGGAAGGCTTTAAAGATAAACTACCCTGGGATTCAATAGCGCCTATAATTTTTCTATTATTTATAATAGTATTTATAATAGCCCCTATATTTTTATTTAATTATCTATACAATAAAAGAACAACTGGCTACGGGGATAATACAGGGATTAATTATCATAGTAATTCTTGGGGGAGTGGTTGGGGTAGTGGTGGTTTTGGCGGCGGAGGTTTTGGCGGAGGCGGCGGTGGCGGTGGCGGCGCAGGAGGAGGGGGGTTCTAGAAACACCCGGCGCTAATGGAATTGCGCCGGTGTGCCCTTTCTGGGCAAGGAGGAAAAATGAAAAGATTTTTAATAGGCCTAGGAGTAGTAGTATTATTAATAGTTGTCTCTTTTGCTGCAGTCTACAACGGAATTGTCTCAAAGCATGAAACTATTACAGCTAACTGGGCGCAGGTTGAGAATCAATTACAGAGGCGCAATGACCTGATTCCTAATTTAGTCAATACAGTCAAAGGTTATGCAGCACATGAAAAGACTGTTTTTGAAGATGTTACTAATGCCCGTTCGCAATGGGCAAAGGCAGGAACGGTAGAGGAAAAAGTCAAAGCAGCCTCAGGTATTGATGCGGCATTAGCAAGGTTGCTGTTGGTGGTCGAAAATTACCCTAATCTAAAAGCAGACCAGACTTTTTTAAAACTTATGGATGAGTTATCAGGAACAGAGAATCGTATTGCGGTTGAGAGGATGCGTTATAATCAAGCAGTAAGAGATTATAATATTACAGTGAGAAGCTTTCCCGGTAATTTTGTGGCCGGTCTGTTTGGCTATAAAGTAGCCACAGAATATTTCAAGGCAGAGGCACAGGCAAAAGCAGTTCCTGAGGTAAGTTTCTAACTAATCCCTCGCCTAAGCACTTGTAAATTTCTTCGAAATTTACTGCGTAGGCTTCGGGATAAATTCGGCCAAATAACTTACGTCCGCTGACTGCCTTTGACAGGCACTCCGTAAGTTATGGCCTCATTTATGAAATACATAGTCTTAGTAGGCGACGGAATGGCGGATTATCCCATTAAAGAGCTAGATAATCGCACACCCTTAGAAGTAGCGCGCACGCCAAATATGGACTTTATCGCCAAACACGGCAGGCTCGGACGCATTAAAACCATACCCAAAAATATGACGCCTGCTTCGGATGTGGCAAATATCTCCATATTGGGTTATGAACCCTCAAAATATTATACCGGTAGAGGGCCATTAGAAGCAGCGAATTTAGGCGTAGAACTCCAAGACGAAGATGTTGCTTTCCGTTGTAATTTAGTGACGGCATCAGCTGATACGCTTATAGATTATAGCGCCGGCCATATAAGTTCCAAGGAAGCTGCGATATTGATAAAATTTATCGACCAGAACTTGGGGTCCGATAGAATAAAATTCGAGCCAGGAGTAAGTTACAGGCATCTTATGCTTGTCAAAAATGCTCTAGGAGAACGCTTGCAAGATTTAAAATGTAAGCCGCCTCACGATATCACCAGACAGAGTATTTCCAAGAATCTTCCCAAAGGAGAAGGCGCGAATATTTTAATAAAACTGATGCGGGATTCACGTAAAATTCTGGAAAACCATGAGATAAATCTGGTAAGGATTGATTTGAAGGAGAATCCGGCAAATATGATTTGGTTATGGGGACAGGGCAAGAAACCCAGTATGCCCAAATTCCAGGAAAAATACAACTTAACAGGCTCTGTTATATCAGCAGTGGATTTAATAAAAGGGCTGGGTAAAATCTTAGGGCTAGATGTCATAAAAGTTGCCGGTGCAACCGGATATTACGATACAGATTACGAAGGTAAGGCGAGGGCAGCGCTGAAATCCTTGAAAAAAAAAGATTTTGTTTTCTTGCATGTGGAGGCGCCTGACGAGGCCGGCCACAACGGTGATTTAAGAGAAAAGATTACCGCGATTGAAAGGTTTGATCAATTGGTAGTTGGCACAATATTAAAAGCGTTTAAGCGCGGGAAAAACTTCCGCATTTTGGTTTTGCCTGACCACGCTACACCTATTTCAGTAAGAACTCACACCTCAGATATAGTGCCATTTGGCATATTCGGCAAAGATATAGAAGGAAGAGGTTTTTTAAATTACAGCGAGAAGGAAGCAGAAAAATCCGACCTTTATTTTGAAAAAGGCTACGAATTGATGGAGTATTTTATTAGAGGCGGATGATTATATAAGTAAATTATGGACACGACTTTGTTAAAAATGCAT
>DCOU01000084.1:9059-10794 GCA_002322525.1 Candidatus Omnitrophica bacterium UBA1562
AGTCAAAGGATAAAGTTTTCTTAACTTATTGCTAAACAATGACTTATCTTTTTAATAATAGTAAAATAAGGTCAAAAATTAACATAGTAGTGTTATGAATTCATTGATTATCGTTTTTATTGCTGGAGTATTATTTTTTTGGGCATATAGATTTTATGCCAAAAGAATAGAATCTCTTTGGCAAATTGACCCTAAAAGGCCAACACCCGCATTTTCTAAATATGATGGCGTAGATTATATCCCAGCCAAAAATTGGCTGGTTTTGTTTGGGCATCATTTTGCTTCTATAGCCGGCGCAGCGCCAATTATCGGGCCGGTCATTGCCGTAATGTTGTGGGGGTGGCTACCTGCGTTATTATGGGTGGTGTTAGGTACAATTTTTATCGGCGGCGTGCATGACTTTAGCTCTTTAATAACTTCGGTAAAGGAAGGTGGTTCGTCAGTAGCCGATATTGCCCAATATGTCATATCTAAACGCGCAAAGATTCTATTTTCTTTGTTTGTGTGGTTGGCCTTGATTTTGGTGATAGCAGTTTTTGCATATCTTTGCGCTGATACATTTGTAAAAGAACCAAAGATTGTGTTACCTTCATTAGGACTTATCCCGGTAGCAATGCTGGTGGGTTATCTTTTGTATTCCTTAAGAGCTAATAATGTATTGACTACAATACTGGGCCTTTTATTATTGGCAGGATTGATATTCTTAGGCAATATCTGGCATATAAATGGCAACATAAAGATTTGGCTTTTAGTATTATTTATTTATTGCTATTTTGCATCGATTCTACCGGTGAATATACTTCTGCAGCCGCGCGATTATCTCTCTAGTTTTTTATTATTTTTTGGCGTAGGTGCAGGTTATATAGGTTTATTATTGTCTCATCCTCAAATAAATATGCCCTACTATCATAAATGGAACACCGCTGAAGGCAATCTTTGGCCGGCTTTATTTGTTACCATTGCCTGTGGCGCGGTCTCCGGATTTCATTCGCTAATTGCCAGCGGCACTACATCCAAGCAGATTGCTAATGAGCGCCATGCGAAAAGAATCGGATATGGCGGGATGGTTACAGAAGGAATTCTTGCGGTATTGGCAATTATTGCTACAGCTATTTTATTCAATACGAAACAAGATTTTGGTGCAGTTTTAAAAAGCATTAGCCCCATTGAAATTTTTGGGAAAGGATATGGGTTGATTACGCAGAGTATTTTAGGCGGTTACGGCCAGTTTATCGCTATAACCATATTAAGTGCATTTATACTTACGACCCTTGATACCGCTACAAGAATATCGCGCTATTTAACCGAAGAGTTATTTGGAATAAAAAATCGTTATCTCTCAACTGCGTTGATTGTCATTGTAAGCGCAGCCTTAGCATTCAGCGGCAAGTGGAATAGGATCTGGCCACTATTTGGCGCATCCAATCAATTAGTAGCGGCATTGGCTTTATTTGTTTTAAGTTGTTGGCTTTTATCTAAAAATAAGACCGCAAAATTTACCCTACTGCCCGCATTCTTTATGCTGATTACAACCGTTGTCGCCTTGGCGTTCCAGGCAATTAGATATTTTATAAATAAAGACATTATACTTTTTTGGGTAGATATTTGTTTGATTTTATTAGCAGGATTTATGGTTTGGGAGGTAAGTAAGGTCACAATTTATGGAGCGAAGCGAACATAGATTGTTTGACCGCACTTATAACTTACTCACACACGACTTTGTTAAAAATGAATT
>DCOU01000124.1:0-622 GCA_002322525.1 Candidatus Omnitrophica bacterium UBA1562
CCTCGTTATGAGCAAAAGTGAAACAATCTTAGGCGTATCATTTAGCCCCCTGGCAAAACTTACTGCGCCACTTGAGAGATAGTGTAATTTATCAAGAATAGCCTGAGAGTCAATGCCTAAAATCTTGCCTTGATAATACTGCTGGCAGTTTTGGAGTTGGTCTATGGTAAGGGCGATACCGGTTGATTTTAAGAGGAGTGTCCCATTTGGCTGTGCACATACTGGCTCCACCTTTTGGCCGATACAAAGACACATCTCATGTTCAATTCCCAACCTCATCCTGGCAAATCTAAAAAAGGGATAAATAATTAAGGTAAGCAGCGCAGAAAGTAATGGGCTTACCAAGAGAGGCAAAAGAAAATTATTTCCCAGCATTTGAAGATTTATCTGGGCGCCTGCACTTACTAATCCTGCTCCGATTAATGCGCCGGTTAAACTATGCGTAGTAGATATAGGTATGCCAATTAAAGCAGCAATAAATACTGTAAATGCTGCTCCAAGAGCAACAGAGATTAAAAAATGCGGGGCATTATTTACTGCATTAGGAACTAAACCCTTTCCACTAAAGGATATGATGAGATTAGAAGAAATAAATAATGCAGCAATTGAACCTAAAAAAGTG
>DCOU01000124.1:693-8462 GCA_002322525.1 Candidatus Omnitrophica bacterium UBA1562
GCAATTGAACCTAAAAAAGTGGTTATCGTCGCCCACCAAAGCGCTTTTCTATAATCAGAAGCGCCGCTTCCAAAAAGGGTTGCTACGCCTTTAAAATTATCGTTGGCACCATTGGCATAGGATAAGAATAACGTAGCCAATAAAATAAATATGATACCTATCACCATTTTACCTTTCTATTTTTCCAATTCTACTCCCAAAGCGCCATTGAAACGATTAAATACATTCATTAAACTAATAATGAGCGTAAGATTTACAATCTCGCTATTTGAAAAATAAGATTTAAGCCGCTTAAACAATTCCTCAGATACATCTTCTGATTCAAATATTGCTTTAGTTTCTCCTTGCGCTTCTTCTTTCTTTAAAGGTTCAATCCTTGCCATAATGAATCCCTCCTATTTTGGTAATGTTACTGTGCTTTAAAATAATTCGCATCCCAGAAATATCTTTCTGTCAGAGATTCAAGACGCTCCATCTCTTTTTCTGAAAGACCTTGAAATGTCTTTACAATACGAACGTTCTCTTCTACTTCTTCAGGTGTGTTGCAACCGATAATAACTACTGATACGGGAAGATTCAAAACATATGATATTGCCTGTTCGGCTGTCTCAATTCCGCCTTTTATTAAAATATTTCCACGTGCTAATACCTTCATCGCAATTATGCCCATATTCTGGTTTCTTGCTTCAGGAATCACTGTGTCTTTAGAAGGCAAATAATGTACGTCGCCTGCGTTTACCGAACACATCACAGTATCGAATGAGAATCTTCTCATTGCCTCAAGAAGAATCTGTGGATTGTAGTGTCCAGTTATGCCTATAAATCTAATAAGTCCTTTCGCCTTTGCTTCTTGGGCCGCCTCTAATACGCCGCCTTTTGAAAATATAGCATCCAGATCTTCCGCTGTTCGTAAATCATGAAATTGCCAGAGGTCAAGATGGTCTGTTTGTAATCTACGCAAACTATCCTCCAAAAGTCTTAATGAACCATCTCTAGTTCTATCATGTGTCTTTGAGGCTAAGAAAATATCTTTTCTCCTTCCTTGTATCGCCTCGCCATAATAATCCTGGCTCTGGCTATAGGCAGGGGCGGTGTCAAAATATGTCACTCCTAAATCCAGCGCTTTATTTATCACTGCCACGGCCTCTCTCATTCGGCCGTATGTCCGTAAAATCCCTTCTCCTCCTAATCCAAAGGAAGTAACCTTAATTTCTGTCTTACCCAGGACCCGAGTGGGAATAGGCTCTATCTCCGTCACCCTAAAGGGTGGCCCACCAGGTCGGGCACTTTTCAGAGCGCCGCTATCTCCAGCAAAGACCTTAGAAATTTCGTTATATTTATACTGTAAGGCAAAAATCGAGGCAAAAAAGATACCCATTCTTCTAAAAAAATCTCTACGTGTAATCTTAAAGCTCATCCCAACATCCCTACAGAAGTTACATAGATGACACTCTCTTTAACTCCGTCAATACCCAACATCTCATTTATCTGGTCATCGAAGAAGGCGCCAATGCCACAAACACCCAGCCCCATAGAGACTGCCTCAAGGTAAATATTCTCTCCAATACTTCCAGCATCTAAATGGATATAACGATACCCTCTGTCTCCGTAATCTTTAACTCGCTCAAAAAGTGCTGTTTTGATAATGACAATGTTGGCGTTACCTACTAATTCCTGGCCTAAACAGGCATTGGCTATACGGAAACGATAATCTCCTTCTTTTATGAGTTCCAAAGCGTGTTCTAAAATATTATAATGATATACTCCCCTGGCAATCCCTTCTACATTATTTATCACCGCATAGAGCTCAATAGGATAAAGTCCTTCTATAGAGCCGGCTGCCCTTTTAGTAGAATCACCCTCTATAGCGCCATATGTATAATATAATAGGCGGGACAATTCAGGCTCAGGAATAGGTTTATTTGAATAATCCCGGGCAGATCTACGTTTGCGTATAGCATTATCAAGACTCAGTCCATTTTTAGAAAAATTCTTGAGAAGCTCTATTTTTTTCAATTCTGGATAATTCTTATACGAGACCTCTCTCCCTGTGAAATGCCCTTGTGGTTTTTCATTAAAACTATCTATCTTTCCCCTTTCATGGAGAAGTTCTGCAATACTTAAGTCTTCCCGTGACTTCTGAAGCAATTCTTTTTTAATAGTGAAGGCCTGCTTAGACATGTCCTTACCCTTTGCGGTGCCTCTCTTTCCAACAGCATTAATATAGACTACTGCCTCTTTTAATCCGTCTATATCCAGCATCTGGTTTACTTTATCATCCACAAATGTGCCTATCGGATATGAGCCTAAACCCAAAGCCCTGGCAATTAAGGTAAGATTACCGGCCACATGACCTGTATCAAGAAGGGTATATCTGTAGCCCCGCTCTCTATATTTCCATTTTGTGCGATAGAAAATGGCGCTCATGACAAAAACTACGCTGGCCTTTCTCAATGATGAAGGCCCATTGCACCAAGAGTAGAGTTCCTCCATAAAATCACCCTCTTTTAAAAAATGAAGGGCATGATCTTTGACAGAATAATGATAAACACCTTTTTTCAATCCTTCTACATTGTTTACTACAAGGTAGATAACCGTAGGATATAGCGCCCCGGCAGAGGGAGCCGCTCTTAAATAATAGGTAAGACCGGGGTAGCGCAGCGTTCTGGTAACGCCGTTGGTATAGTATAAAAGGAGAGAAAGCTCTTCTTTAGTAATAGCTTTTCCGGAAAAACTTCCCTCAAAAGGGCCCATCTCTATAGCCTTTTCAACGCTGATACTATCAAAATCGAAGTCAGTAGAAAGTTTGACCACCTCTCTCTTGGGATATTCCTTAAATACCGTAGGTTGCTTTGCCCAATCCAACCCACCTGTTCTGACCATAAGCTCAGCATAGGCATGTTTTGTTTCTTTGTGGTATTTCGTAGCCATATCAAACTTCATAGGAGCCGATTCTTCTAATGTTGCCTCTATCTCTGGTTGCTTCTTGCTCAAAGGCCATTTTACCACTAAAAGGATTAATGTAATAACTAAAAGCCCTGCTCCAAGCAAAGTAGCCCGAGATTTACTTTTGAGATATACAGTGACCTTGCCCAAATTGAAAAAGATGTGAATTAAGGCCAGGGTTAATGTAATATAGGCGCTATAGATATGATAGACGAATCCGGATCTGGGAAAATTAAGTTTTACCTGTAGAAAACCCAAGGCAAGGGTTAAGACGAGAGAGAAGACTAAAGCAATGCTTAAGGCATTCTCTTTTCTAAGGCGAATTTTCCTTTTAATAAACCCCGAAATCTTCTTCCAGTTTGCAAATACATGTATAACAGCCAAAAAAATTAATAGATATGCACCATATCTGTGGTAAATAAAACGATGAAGCGCAAACCTTACCTGAAGGAGGCCTGTTATTAACATCCAGAGAAAAATAAAGCCAAGAAGAAGCGCCGCTAAATAGTTTAAATCCCTTTTTTGCATTTGTTTATCCCGTTGTCATAAAGAGGCCATCTCCGTTTTCCAACCCGGAAGAAACAACGTAAGTCCATAGCAAATAGCGGCTATCATTAGGACATTGGAATAGCCATAATCCATAGCTATCATAAACCCTATTATAGCTCCGAGCGTTGAGCCAAATATATTCATCATCCATGCCGACCCTGCCAAGGGCACAGAAATCATTGCTATTTTTCGCAGAATCCAGGTAAAAGGTATGCCCATGATAAAACCTGTGCTTCCCAAAATAAATACAGAAATACAGGCCTTCAGCCACCCTGGTGATGACAGTAAATAAGGTATAAGTTTTGAAAAATATAAACTAAAGGCACCTAACGATACTGCTATTATAATTAATGCACCCCATATTAACATCTTAAACTTTCGGTTTAAGTATTCCACGCTCAAGCTCCCCAGACCAGCGCTAACCAAAAGGATACTTAATACGCCCATTGCGGCTGTCTCAGGATGCCCCCACAGCATTCGCAGCCAGTGCAAGAAGCTAATTTCTGTAAACATGAAACTCAATCCAAAAATAAAAGAAACCGCCAAATAATGATAGCAACCCATCCTTGCGAGAGTCTGGCGCAATAATAGGATACTGAAAATGATTAAAAGCCCTACGAGCATAGATAATATCGCTAATGCCAATAATAAACTTGATTCACCAGACCGGATCCGGTTCCATAAAGGGTTTTTACTGCCTATTGACCTTAATTCCGGGTTTAACAGCGTCCCCCAGGAAACAAGATGATTAAAAAATGGCCTGTCATCACTGGTAGGCTTGGTTATACCCGGAAATAACCTCGTGTCTTCCTGTGTAAGTTGGTTTGAGAAAAAATGATGAAAATACGTATTTCCTTCCTGGCCGGGTGCGTATCTAATTATAAAACCGTACCTGCTCGCATATCTTGAAACCTGATATAACTCATCTTTCGTGAACGCGCCATTTTTAATAAAAAGTTCTGTTCTCCCCTGAGAAATGGGAAAGTTGATATGAAATGAGGGGTGCATCAAAACAACTAACGACTGAGATAGTGTATCCCAGCCCTTTTGTCTAAAGACGCTATCTGCAGTTACAGCGAATCTAAATGCGGATACTTCGTCATGCAGCATGTATAGAACGCCTCCGGGAGTCAAATGATTTAGATAAGTTTTAAGGGCCTCTTCGGTCAGGAGGGAATCTTCTGCAAGATTCAACGCCCCGGAAGCCAGGGCAGCATTGGTAATAGGCAAACCCAGATGAATAATGTCAAATCGCTCTTTTGTTTGAGCAAGGAAACTTCTTCCGTCTTCATTTACGACCACCACACGCGGGTTTCCGTATAGATTATTCGTTACATCGTTGAATTCTCTTTCTACCAGGGTATTCATCAAAGGATTAATTTCGACTGCCGTAACTCGGCGCGCACCATTTACAAGAAAATCACGCACATCTACGCCTCCGCCGGAACCGAGTATAAGAACCGTCGGCTGCTTACGGATTCGATGGATTAGCGGATTACCGGAACGCACCCTATCAGGATCTTCTTGTTCTAGAGAATTCTGTATTCGGGGAATATACGTGGTGGCCGCTCCTCCGTCAATGAGCACGGTGAGAAGGGACTCGTTAGAAAAGGTAGGGCGAATTACGTCTATCCGGGAGATAGCATTCCATCCCGAATAGGCAATATTTTCGGGGGGTATATCGAAAGCCCGTTTTCCGGTAGGAGCCCTCACAGGTAAAACTGTCTCAGCGAGGAAAATCAAAATAATTCCTACGGGGAGAAGCAAGCCGCTCAATAGGCGCATCCTATTAACTCCGGAATTCAACGAAAAAGAGAAGCTGGCTGCCAGAAAAAGGCAGGAAATAAAAAAGATTGAACCAGATGCCTTAAAGAGCGAAATAGCTACGAGGTAACTCACGGCCCCTATTGCCGAACCGATAAGATTAAAACCATAATACACACTCACTTTTTCGGGAGAGAAAACAAGCCAGAGGCCTATGAGAATACCGCTAATGAAAAAAGGCAAGCCCAAGCATATTAATGCAATTAACCAGTAAAAGAGCGCTGTTATAGCTCCCTCATGAACTGCTGAAAGAAGCGGCAGGCGGGTAAAGACAATAAAGCTGAGTGGAATAACTCCGGCTAATAAAAGAGATAGTCTAAATGAAATAACACCTTTTCTGATTGAATTATAGGAATCGGAGGCTATAGACTTATTAGACGTATTCTTTGAGCGGGCAAATAAGGCTAAAACTATTCCGCTTATACCAAAACCGAAAAATGCAAGGCTAATTACAAGAGGTGTATGATGATGCCATAGAATAACCGAAGTTGCACGGATAAAAAACAATTCCAGATGGATTACTGCTTGTGAACATACGAGAATGCCGATAAGGTTAGGCCACATATTAGATTTATTTACGCTCATATACTATTAATTTTATATAGCCATTTCATAAAAGGTCTTGAATTGCTGATTCAAAGACTTCCTTATCCTGATAGCCGACGAATTTTTTAACAATATCGCCACTGCGGTTAATGATAAATGTAGTAGGAATACCCCGAATACCTCCGTAATCATCGGTTACTCGTTGGTTGCCGATGAGAATAGGGTAGTTTATTTCAAAATCTTCTGCAAAAGGTTTTACCACATTAACACCGCCTTGGTCTAAGGCAATACCGATAACTTCAAGGCCATCACTTTTATACTGACTATAAAGGGACTTAAAATGGGGTATCTCTGCCCGGTAGGGAGGGCACCATGTCGCCCAGAAATCCAGAATAATCACTTTACCCTTGAGATTGGAAAACTTAAAGGAGTTTCCACTAAGATCCGGGAGCGTAAAATCCGGAGCCTCCTTAAATGATTGGGCGTTTGCAGTCGGTTTATGCGGACCCGTTAAAAGACTACCGGCGACAAACAAGGCAAAAATCATAGAAATAACTATTTTTCTTTTCATTTCCATTGCGCCTCCCCTCCTATTTAGCGAATTTATAAAAGAAAGACGGAACAAATCTAAGTATAACAGTCAGGTTATCAAAGAATATCAGCGCTCCGATAGTCATAAGGAGTACGCCTGCAAATATCTCTCCGAATCTCACAAACCGTTTGTAACGCTCAAAAAAGCGCATGAATATCCCTATGCTAAATCCAGTAATGATAAAAGGGATGCCAAGCCCCAGTGAATAAATTGTCAAAAGAAACATCCCTTTTACAACAGTCTTTTGAGTTGCGGCCAGTGCAAGTATCCCTGCTAAAATTGGCCCAATACAAGGCGTCCAGCCAAAGGCAAAAGCAAGCCCAATTAAAAAAGCACCAAAGAGGCCTCCTGAATGCCGCTTTACTTTCAATCTCCTCTCTACATTGAGCCATCCAACGTTTAAAACTCCTAAAAGATGCAACCCCAAAATTACAATCAGCATACCGGCTATCTTGGTTAATATTTTTAAATGAGCGGACAAAAATTTTCCCACAAAAGAAGCAGAAGCGCCTAAAGATATAAAGACAGCTGAAAATCCTATTACGAAAAAAATAGATACCAGCCCTGCTTTTTTAATAATCTTTCTGCGCTGTGCGCCAGATTGAAGTTCTTCTAAGGATAATCCTGACAGAAATGAAATATACCCCGGAATCAACGGTAATATGCAAGGAGAAAGAAATGAAAGAATACCGCCAACAAATGCAACTCCTATAGAAATATTGCCCATTTTACTCCTCCAAGAGTTCTTTCATTTTATTTACGCTCGTAGTAGGGAATTTACATATATAATTGGTGCAAACATAAACTGTGGTTTTATCTTCCAAGGCGGCCTGATTTTTTATGAATGGTATAAGCTCTATTATCCCTTCTTGCTCTTTCTCTCCGGTAGAACTCAAAACTACTACTTTGTTGGGAATGAATTTTTCATAAATAGCCTTTAACATAGCCAAAGATTTTTCTTTATCCTTTCCTTGCGCAATAACAATCTCCTTTGAAGGGCCTAAAGCAAAGTCTAAAGCGATAAGCATCTGAGGGTAAGCGTTGGGCATCTGTGAAATAGCATTAGAAAATGCCTTCAAAAGAAGTTCCGCTTTTGTCTCAAATTCCTTCTCCATCGTAAGCCTCCCCAGCCGAATCAAATCTAACGCTGCCACTGAATTGCCAGAGGGGATCGCGCCATCATAAATTTCTTTCTGACGAACCAGGAGCTTTTCAGCATCATCCGCAGTAAAAAAGAACCCTCCGCTCGATTCATCCCAGAAAAACGCAAGCATATCATTTGCCAGACGCTTTGCCTCTTTTAGATAATCTG
>DCOU01000003.1 GCA_002322525.1 Candidatus Omnitrophica bacterium UBA1562
GAGAAATGTAAAGGCAAAGGATGCCAAGCATGCAACTTAACCGGATACAGAGGTAGGACCGCTATATTTGAGCTCCTTTTGGTAAATGAAGAGATAAAGAAACTTATCACCCAAAAGGCACCGGCTGACCAGATAAAGAAAAAGGCTGTATCAGAAGGTATGAAGACGCTCTGGGAAGATGGACAGGAAAAGATTAAACAAGGAATCACTACACTGGAAGAGGTGTTGCGGGTAACGCAGGAGAAAGAATAGATAGAAAATGGCAAAGTTTATTTATAAAGCAAAGGATGGGATACGGACAGTAACAGGAGAGATTGAAGCCCAGACAGAAAATTTAGCTATCAGGGAGTTGGAGAAAATGGGCTATATACCTGTTAAGGTAGAAGAGGTATCAAAGTATCAAAGTATCCCCGAAACTCAAGCTTTCGGGCTAGGCGCCGTATCAAAGATTAGGAAAATTAGTCCGCGGGACATAAACACATTCACCCGCCAGCTTGCCAGTCTGTTTAAATCCAAGGTTCAACTTGTTAAATCCTTGGATATTATAGGCCGGGAGTCCCAGAATTTACGGTTAAAAGAGATTGTTTCTGATTTAAGGGATGAGATAAAAGACGGCAGGCAGCTCTCCGAAGCTTTAGGTAAATACCCTAAATATTTCTCCCGGGTATATATAAATATGATTGCCTCAGGTGAAAAAGGAGGGATGTTAGAGAATATCCTCTTAAGGCTGGTTGATTTCGCCGATAAAGAAGAGGAGATAAAGTCAAAACTACGCGCTGCTTTAGCCTATCCTCTGCTTATGCTGGTTATGGGCATCCTAACCGTATTTGTGATGATTACCTTTGTTATGCCAAAGCTGGTTAAGCTTTTTTCTGATATGAAACAGACCCTTCCTTTGGCGACCAGAATATTAATCTTTATAAGCAACTTTGCCAGAACCTATTGGTATTGGGCGGTTTTGTTGATAGCCGTACTCATATTTGTATTTAAAAAATTACATCTTATCGAGAAGGAGATAATTCCGTTAGAGAAGATTAAATTGCGCCTGCCTCTTTTGGGAAGATATATCCTTATGAGGGAAATAGCGAGATTCTGCCGCACATTAGGCCTGCTTATAAGTAACGGTATTCCCATACGGGATGCCATTGAGGCCACGGTTCCTGCTTTAGGTAGTAGGGCACTTGAAAAGGAGCTAAGGGTAGTAAGTAAAGATTTGTCTTCCGGCTTAACCGTAGCTAAGAGTTTGTCTAAAATATCTTTTTTCCCGGGGTTTGTGATTAGTTTGATTGGCGTAGGAGAAGAAGCAGGCAGGTTAGATGAAGCTTTTCTTGAAATAGCCACAACTTATGAGAAGCAATTAGATGAGCAGATAAAAGTGATGAGTTCGCTTATTGAGCCGGTTTTGATTCTTGGTATCGGTCTTGTGGTTGGCTTTATAGTTGTCTCTATGCTTTTGCCGATATTTCAGATTAGTTTGCGTTAAAATGGAGGTTCCTAAAACTATGAAGGATAATAAAGGGTTCACTTTAGTCGAATTAATGCTGGTTGTAATTATCATCGGCGCTTTGGTGGCAATGGTCTTGCCAAGGCTTACCGGTCGTTCAGAGCAGGCGCGCACTCAGGTTGCTAAGGCGGATATTAGCGCCAATATCGCTACCGCCCTTAAGCTCTATGAAATGGATAATGGCAAATTTCCCACTACAGAAGAAGGGCTTAACGCCTTATTAAACAAACCCGCATCTAGCGTTAACTGGAACGGGCCGTACTTAGAAAAAACTCCTCTTGATCCCTGGGGAAGGCCATACCAATACAAGTGCCCTGGCACTCATAAAGATTACGACCTTTATTCGTTGGGCGCAGACGCAATAGAAGGGACAAAGGACGATGTTACCAACTGGGAATAGCAATCCAGAGATAAGGGATAAAGGGTTTACCCTTATTGAAATAATGTTCGCAGTGGTTATACTCAGTTTTGGCTTGGTTTTAGTGCTGCGTTCTTTTGCTACCAGTCTCGAAGGTATAAAGCGAGCAGAAAGAGTTAAATTTTCCTCATGCCTTTTAGAAGAAAAAATGGAAGAAACAAAAGAAAAGGCAAGGGAAGAAGGAGGAATAGCCAAGGGTAATTTTTCTGGAGAAATCAGCCAGGATTATAAATGGGGCATTAATGTTAAGCAAGGCGATGTAAGCGAGGATTTAAACGAGGTAAAATTAGAAATTTTGTGGCAGGAAGGTAAAAATCAGAGGAGTATTTTTGCGACAACGTATCTGGAAAACAAGGAATAACGCATTTACCCCCTTAGATAACAAACATCTAAAGGGGTTTACTCTCCTCGAGCTTTTAATTACCACTTCCCTCATCGCCTTAATGGGTCTGGCGATATATTCCGCATTTGCCCGTGGCGTAACAGTCTGGCAACGAGGAAACAAAACTGATGTTGCTGAGCAAGAAGTAAGGTTTGTTTTAGAGAATTTAGCGAAAGAATTAAGAAATAGTTTTAAATTTTCGGGGATAGAATTTGAAGGGACAAAAAATGTTATTTCCTTCCCCATCTATGTAAATACTGCTGGTATTGCTCAAGACCCAAAATGGGAAGTGGGTAGAATTAGCTATTTCTATGACTCAAGCAAGAAATCTTTCTTTCGGATGGAGGCAAGTTATATTGATTTGTTTCAAGATGATTTGCCCAAGGCAAAAGAAATACTTTCACAGGTTAATGATTTAGAGATAAGCTATTATTTTTTTGATATAATCGGCAAAACATATAATTGGAAGGATTCTTGGACCGATAAGGAAAATTTTCCTCTGGGAGTAAAAATAAAATTATTAGCAGGAACCGGTAAAGATGAGAAAGAGTTTATTAAGACAGTGTATTTACCCCGCAAGATATGACCTTTCTAAATTTTCTAACGGGGTTTGCCATAAAAAAGGCAGCATCTTCATCCTTACTCTCTGGAGTTTGTGTCTACTGAGTATATTTGCCATTGGATTGGGAAGCAAGGTTTCGCAGGAGATAAATCTCGCATCTTACTTTCAGAATAAGTCGCAAGCCCGCTATTTGGCTGAGGCAGCTATAAAAAGGGCGCAAATTATATTAAAAAATGACACCAATGCCTTTGATTCCTTGAACGAATTCTGGAGTACCGGACGTTATGCTGATAATGAAGAGTCTGTTTTTAATGAGGTCAAGCTGGGCAACGGAGTTTATAGTATTGTACACACCACGCCAGACGCAGGGAGCTCAGCGCAATATGGCATGGTCGATGAAGAGAGAAAAATTAATATAAATACCGCTTCGCAGGATATTTTAGAAAGACTATTTCGCATAGCAGCTGGAGTGGATATTGATGATGCCCATATAATAGCCTCATCAATTATAGATTGGAGAGATACTGACAGTAATACCCTCGAAGGCGGAGCAGAAGATAGTTTCTATAAGCAGTTAGAAATACCTTATGAGTGTAAGGATGGTAATTTCCAGGTATTAGAGGAACTTCTTCTAGTGAGAGGAATGACAGATGAAATTTTTTTAAAAGTCAAAGATTTAGTTACTATTTATAATGATGGTAAGGTTAACATTAACACTGCAAATCAGCAGGTCCTTTGTGCCTTAGGGATGAATGATGCACTGGCAAATAAGATTATCCTTTATCGAAAGGGAAATGACGGAATTGAAGGCACAGAGGATGATAATGTCCTAAAGGATTCATCCAATATCGCCAATGACCTTAAACAAGGCGTTGGCCTTAATGAAGAGGAACTGAATAAAATTGTGGAGTTAACTTCCGCAGGAATACTTACGGTAAGCTCTAAGAATTTTTTCGTAAACGCAGAGGGTAAAGTTGGGCGGAGGAGAGAACGGATTGTTTGTGTTGCGGATAAAAAAGGTGTAATTAAATATTGGAGAGAGCAGTGAAATCATTATTTAAGAAGAAAAAGATTACAGGGATACTTGAGATAGGCAAAAGTTATTTAAAGATCGCCGTAGTAGAAGAAAGTTACGGCCAGAATAGGATAATAACTAAATTGACCGCCGGCAAACTAGATGAGAAAAACTTAATTCTTAATTCTTACCCCTTAGTGCTGGAATGCGATGACTTAATAATCGTTTTATCCCGGGCTCAGGTAACAGTGAGAAATCTTGAGCTGCCTACTACCGATCCGCAGGAGATAAAAGATATAATCACTATCCAGGCAGGCAAACAAACACCTTTTTCTAAAGATGAGATAATTTCTGATTTTCAGACTATCGGCTCAAACCGCCCGCATTACACAAAAGTTTTATTGGCCATTGTTCAAAAAGTTATTGTAAATAGTTACCTCAATAACTTGGCCGAGAAAAAGGACGCTGTCCAGAAAATAGTCTTGGGGTCTGAATGCCTCGCTAACTGGTATCCTGTTATCCAGCCTAAAATAAAGAATGAAGCATTCGCTATCCTTGATTTTGATGAAGGCTCTTGCGACTTTTCTGTTTATTCAAAAGATAAACTTTTATTTACCAGGCTTCTTTCTCTGGGGATTTCTGATTTGCCAGAAAAAGGTTGTCCGGAAGATTTTCTGGAAGAAATAAGGAATATTCTCGATACCTATAAAAAAGAAAACATTGGGCCGGCATTTAATAAAGTTGTTCTTATGGGCAAAACTTCAAATGCAGAGTTAAAAGATATTTTGGCTAATGAGTTTTCCCTGGAAGCATTTGGCCCTTTTGAGGATGAGGATATAGAAGGTATAAGCATATCTTTTGATGCAAAGGCCGTCCTGGATAAAGAGAAAGGAGTTTCATTTTCTAAATTAATCGGGTTGGCGTTAAATCCTGAGAAACCCCTAATGGACTTCCTGCCTTTAGCCCTGAAACAGGCAAGATTAAAGCGCATCAGAAGAAAAGAACTTATGCTGACAGGAATTCTTATACTTTCAGTGTTTATAGTAAGCGGAGCGATTTTCTTAGAGAGGGTATACGCAAAAGCCTTACTTTTGAAGAGGCTAAATGCTCAATTCATTAAATTAGAAGGAGAGACATCCGAGCTTAAAAAAGAAGATTTAAAGATAAAGTTAATAAAAAATAGGACAGATGCAGGAAATTCAGCGATTGAAACCTTGCGTGAAATTCATAAAGTTACACCTCAAGAGATTTATTTGAGTGCTATTACCTTTGAAGAAGGCAAGTCACTTTCTCTACGCGGGACTTCCGTATCTATGTCCGAGGCCTTTAAGTTTGTTAAAACCTTAGAGGGACTTCCTAATTTTAGGAACGTAAAGACGAAATACGTTACCAAAAGAAAACTAGAGGGCAAAGACCTCGCTGATTTTGAGATTACTTGTCCCTTAGTTAGCGATTAACGGAGAAACGGCATAATGTATCGGATATCAAAAAAAGAGAGAAATCTCCTCTATATTGCGGTTATATTCGTAAGTCTGGCTATTTTTAGCAGAGCTGTATTGTCTCCTGCCTTAGGAAAGTCTGCTGATTTAGACCGCCAGATTCAACTTAAAAAGCGAATGATTGAGAATTCCTTATATCTTTTAAATCAAAAGGAAGATATTCAAAAGGAGTCTCAAAAGTATACCAACTATGCCAGACAGAAATTTTCAGAAGAGGAAGAAACGGCCTCTTTGCTTAAAGAGATAGAAGATATAGCCAGAAAATCACAACTTCAGTTGACAGGCTTAAAACCATATTCAGCTGAAAGAAAAGATTTTTATATTGAATATAGAATTGAAATCGAAACCGAATCTGATATGAATCAGCTTATAACCTTTATCCATAATCTTCAAAACTCGGAGAGCTTGTTAAGAGTAGTGAAGTTCCACATAAATCCAAAAGTAGATAAATCCGATATATTAAGGACTGATTTAACAATTACCAAGGTTCTCATTCCTTAGTTTTATCCCATTATCAATTATCCCTACTTATTATTGCCTAAACAATGCGACTTTATTTCTTTTTCTCTTGTAGTATTACTAAGGATTCCCTTGATTTTTAATCCTATATATGTTATTTTGTAAATGGGCAAATTTTGCCCC
>DCOU01000093.1 GCA_002322525.1 Candidatus Omnitrophica bacterium UBA1562
ATATATTGGTTTTAATAGAGCCGGTAATGTAAAGGCTAAGATTAAAAATGTTACCGAGATTACAGATGCAGGTATTACGCTATATTTATGCCTGATAAAGATTATGAGAGTTATTATTAAAAAGGCGATTGCCATTGTAATACCGAATTGTCTTAGTGATTTTCTGTCTAATTTCAATTTATCCATAGTAATCCTACCCTGCATACTACTTACTACATACTACCTAGTTATTTTAATCCAGCTCAAAGACTTCCTGCCATTTTATATCTTTCTCAAGTGGTTTTTGTTCTTTCTTATCCAGTAAAAAACAACCCATAATTAAATAATCCATCTGGGTTCTCATAAAACACCTAAAGGCATCTTCCGGGCTACATACAAGCGGTTCTCCTCTTACATTAAAGGAAGTATTTATTATAACTGGACAGCCTGTCTTTTGATAGAAGTTATTTATCGTATCATAGTAAAGTGGGTTATCTTCTCTTTTTATAGTTTGTATTCTGGCTGAGTAATCAACGTGGGTAACCGCAGGAATTACTGAACGTTTTATTTTTAATTTATCGAATCCTGATAATCCACTTTCGGGATTACTAAGTTTGTTTCTCCTGGATTCCTTAACCGGTGCCACTAAAAGCATATAAGGGCTTTGTCTATCTAACTCAAACCAATCCAAAACATTCTCTCTTAACACAGTTGGCGCAAAGGGCCGAAAAGATTCTCTATATTTAATTTTTAAATTCATTTTAGATTGCATCTGGGGGTTTCTGGCGTCACCGATTATGCTCCTTGCGCCTAAGGCCCTTGGCCCAAACTCCAAACGGCCCTGGAACCAGCCAATAACCTTACCCTGAGTAATTAAATTTGAGATTATTTGCGGTATTTCTGAATATAATAATTTCTTATAAGGGGCGCCATCTCTAATAAGAAAGTTTTCTATATAATCGTCGTTATAAGAAGGCCCTAATAATGAGGCTTTTTGTATATCATTTTTATCGTCGCAGTAGCGTTTATTGCCTAAATACTTATACCAGACCAAAAGCGCAGCTCCTAATGCGCCTCCTGCATCACCGCTTGCCGGCTGAATCCATATTTCTTTAAAAGGACTTTCGCGTAAAATACGGCCATTACCCACGCAGTTCAACGCAACTCCGCCGGCAAGACAAAGTTTATCTTTTCCTGTAATTTTATATACATGCCGGGCTATCCGTAGCACAATCTCTTCAGTTACTTGTTGAATTGAGGCAGCGATATCCATTTCTTTCTGGGTTATTTTAGTCTCAGGTCTTCTTGCCGGTCCTGCGAATAGCTTTTCAAATCGACGGTTAGTCATCTTCATGCCATTACAGTATCCAAAATACTTCATATTCAATTTAAAAGACCCGTCTTCTTTTAAATCTATTAACTCATTCAGAATCAAATTTACATACTTAGGTTCACCATATGGCGCCAGGCCCATCAATTTGTACTCTCCGGAATTAACCTTAAACCCTGCATAATATGTAAATGTGGAATACAATAAACCCAAGGAATGCGGAAATCTTAAGGTATATAAAATTTCAATATCATTGCCCTCCCCTATCCCAAAGCTGGCCGTATCCCATTCTCCTACACCATCCATCGTTAAAAACGCTGCCTCTTTAAATGGCGAAGGATAAAAGGCGCTGGCGGCGTGAGATTCATGATGTTCGGTAAATAAAATCTTACCTTGATAACCTAATTCCTTTCTTATGAGTTCAGGAATCCAGAGTTTCTGTTTTAACCATAAAGGTAATGCCTGAACAAATTGCCTGATACCAGAAGGAGCATAGGAAAGATAGGTCTCTAAAATTCTCTCGAATTTGATAAAGGGTTTATCATAAAATACTATAAAAGCTAAGTCTTTTGCAATAATACCGCCTTCTTTTAAACACCACTTTATCGAATTTGCGGGAAAATTAAAATCGTGCTTCTTGCGGGTAAACCGTTCTTCTTGGACTGCGGCAATAATTTCGCCGTCCCTAACCAAGCACGCTGCGCTATCATGGTAAAAACAGGAGATACCTAAGATATTCATCCCGTTAGAAATGAATCCCGATAAGAATGCAAATTTCTAACGGGATTCATGGTTGCAACTCTATTTTTTTAATATCTAATATACTGCATAGACGAGCAAGCGTTGTGGTGGTAATATTTTTCTTTCCTTCTTCGATTTTGGAGATATCTGGTTGTTTCATCCCTGCTTTTATAGCTAATTCTTTTTGACTTAAACCTTTTCGAATCCTTACATCCCTTATCAATCTGCCTATTTTGATGAATAAAGTGGAAGGTTTTCCTTTTGGCTTCTTACTCTTACCTCCACCTCCTCCAGATTCCTCCAAAATTTGTTCATAAATGGTTTCCCACCAATCTCTAAAATCTGATTCTCTCGCAACTTTTACCCAGTAAGACCTAATCTTTGGCCAGATTTCTATAAATTCTTTTTTAGAAATCAAAGAAAATAACTCCTTGGGTTGGTCGCAACGCGAAAGCAACGTCACCATACGTTTTGCGAAAAGAATATGTTTAGGATTTTTTAATATTTTTAACGTCTCTTTAAGGGCATTTTCGTTTAAATCCCAGAAGTATTTAGCAACCTTCATGCTATAACCTCCTTGGTAAATTTCTTTATTTCACCTTCTAAATACGCAATCATCTCCCTAGCATTAAATCTTTTATCATAAATATTCAAATCGAGAAGTTCAAATTTGAGATCCTGCCGGGAAAATGTCCGATACCAATGAATCATGCCTCTTTGTTGCTGCTGAGGAATCTTCTTAAGAAATATATGTAACGGCCTTATCTTTCTCGAAAGCATATAAATATCAAATACATCCCGTGCCTCTTGTCGACCTCGTATCACCTCTCTGCCCATCTCATCTTCTCCTAAACGAGTTCCTGTAATTGCCATTATCTTTTGTAAATACATATTCTCAACGCTATATACACGGACACCATTAAAATTTTTTATATCCGGATTAGCAAAAATAACATCTTCTACAAAATCCATCTTTAATGGTCTTTTAGAACCCGAGACCGGCATATTGTAAAACTTAACTTTAGCCCGTCCGCCTGCAATAAATTCAGATTCAAATTTTATTTTTGCTTTAACAAACTCACTGAAACTTAAAACTAATTCATCTATCTCTTTAGAATCATATACCGGAGAAAAAAAATCTAAATCGGCAGAAAATCGATGATGTAAATAATAAAGTTCAAGGGCTGTTCCCCCGGCTAATGCAAAATTCCCCTTATCTTCAGCGAATGCCTTTAGAATCTTTTTTTGGGCCTCTCGGATTTTTATATCCATATCTAAAAATATTTATGTTTAATAGATTAAAAACTATATCTAGTATAGATTATAATCTATATTTATATTTTGTCAAGCGAAATGTTTGAGGTTGTTGCCACCACCTCATACACATCAATCGGCCCGGACTTAGCAACGCACATTATATCTTTTCTGGGGCATTCTTGGGCAGAAAAGCTCCTAACTAATTTTAGACCAGGATTATGAGGAATCTTATCTAACTCCTCTTTTTCCTCTACTAATTCTGTCTCCAAATAGCCTTCTCTGTGTACCAAGGCATACCTTACTGCCATTGCTTTTAATCTACCCACAGTTTCTAGCTCAGATAACTTCTTTATCGTCTGGCAAACCAGAGAGAGAATTCAGAAAGGAGAGAAGCCGCCCTTAAAAGAACTCCTGAGAAC
>DCOU01000068.1 GCA_002322525.1 Candidatus Omnitrophica bacterium UBA1562
CATACCAAGAAGAATGCTCTTAGCAGTTTAAAAGAGCAAACCCCGGACATGGTATTTTGCGATTTAAAGTTACCGGATGGTGATGGGATGAAGATTCTTTCTAAAATCAAGAAGATAAGCCCCGGCACAATAGTAAATATAATTACCGCCTATGGCAGCGACGAAACAAGAGACGAAGCAAAGAGATTGGGCGCATATAGTTTTATAGACAAGCCTTTTAGCGAAGAGGACATACTAGGGAATATAAGAGAATTTTGTAAAGCGGGAGTAAAGTGAAAAGAATTCTTATTGTAGATGACGATAAAGATTTACGTTTTAACCTTTCATGTATTTTGAAAGAGGAAGGCCATGAGGTAATTGCCGCCTCGGATGGAAAACAAGCGCTTAATGCCCTAGCGGAGAATGTCCCTGATTTAGTCTTACTAGATGTCAGGCTGTCCGGGATGGATGGGGTAGAATTATTAGAAGAGATGAAGCAAATAGAAAAGAATTTACCCATCATTATGCTGACTGCCTACAGTGACGTGAAAAGCGCGGTAAAGGCAATGAAATTAGGCGCATTTGACTACATTACAAAGCCTTTTGATAATGAAGAGCTGATCCTTGTCATTAAAAAAGCTCTGCATACTCAGTCTTTAAGTCGGGAAGTGGAATACTTAAGAAAGAAATTAAACCAGGCACCCGTGTCAATAGAAGAGACGATGGGAGATAGCCCGCAAATAAAACAAGTCCTAAAACAGGTTGAGATCATCGCCGCTACAAATATGACCGTGATACTTCAGGGGGAGAGCGGCACAGGGAAAGAAGTGATAGCGAAGATGATTCACGAAAAGAGCCTGCGTAAAGATAAGCCTTTTATTGTGATAGATTGCGGCGCCATACCGGATACTTTGGTCGAAAGCGAGCTCTTTGGTTATGAAAAGGGCGCTTTTACCGGGGCCGAAGAAAGAAAAGAAGGTAAGTTTGAACAGGCCAATGGCGGCACTCTATTCTTCGATGAGATCACCAATATTCCTAATAGTATACAGATGAAGCTCTTAAGAGCCGTTCAGGAAAGAAAATTTCAACACTTGGGTGGTAAGAAAGATATAAGCGTAGACGTGCGAATAATTGTAGCTACAAACATCAATCTTTCTGAAGCTGTAAAGATAGGCAGGTTTAGAGATGATCTGTTTCACAGATTAAATGAGTTTCATATCGACCTTCCGTCTTTGCGCGAAAGAAAAGAAGATTTGCCTGTTTTAACTAAATATTTTTTGCATGAAGCGAACAGAGATCTTAACAGAAAGGTGGAGGGTTTCTCGGGGGAGGTAATGAGATTTTTTCTCAATTATCACTGGCCGGGTAATGTCCGGGAACTGAAAAACGTGATCAAGCGGGCGGTTCTTTTGACCGATTCCAAGGACATCACCCCCGCGTGCCTTACCTTAAATAATGGTTATTACTCCACACAACTTCATTTTCAGTCTGATACGAAAGAAGGCGCTTCGCTCAGAGAAGCGAAGGAAAAGTCCGCGGGACAGATTGAGGAGAAGATGATTAAAGAGGCCATGGTTAAAGCCGGCGGCAATAAAACCAAGGCCGCCAGGATCCTTAAGATAGACCGCACGACGCTTTATTCCAAAATAAACGAATTTCAAATCAAGTAATTTTTCTCTCACCAGCCTTCCCCCTAAGCCAGAGGGCGATGGTGCGGCTTCCGATAGCCGCAGCCATTAAAACCGTAGGAAAATTCCCACAAAAGCGTAGAAAGAGTCCTACATTTTTTGATACAAAGCTCTTTCAACGTCAAAGATATAAAACTCACCCGATTTTATTTTCCCTTCATCTCTCTATAACTCAAGTTAAATCAATAAGATACGGAATAGAATCACCCAATATAAAAAAATCTTTCGAACAGTATGGTCTATGGCACACTTGTTGCTTATTTATATAAGTATGGCTTGGGCTATAGGATGCCCAACCATTGCCCTCTGGCTTATGGATAGAGTGTTAGTAGTTGATGATAACAGGGATTTGGGAGAGTTGACCTCAGAGATTCTTGTAGAAAAAGGTTTTAAGGTAAATATTGCCTTTGATGGGGAGACTGCTCTGAAAAGAATTAAACAGGAGCCGTATGACGTGATGATTTTAGACTATGGGCTTTCCGGAATATCGGGCCTGATAGTTTTGAAAAAGACCCAACAAATAAGGCCAAATTTAAGAACTATAATGATTTCTGCTTTTGGGGATGCTTCTACGCGCTTAAGGGCAAAAGAATTAGGAGCTTATGCTTTTATAGATAAGCCTTTTAATATAGATGGGTTGGTTAAGGTGGCTAGGAAGGCCTTAAAAAAAGGTAAAGGAGGGATTGACTAATGAAGAGAAGTGGAAAAGTTGGGATTCTATTTTCGCTCCTGATGACGGGATTAGTTCTTTCTCTGTTTGCTGCTGAGCAGTCAGTATCGGCTGTCTCAACCACAGTAAAACAGACTGGTATTATCAAAGGGATATTGCAGCCTACGACAACCTCTCTCACTCAAGTGAGCGCATATTTGCCAAAACTGGGAGTATTGTTATTGATTCTGATTATTGGTGCTTTAGCAGCAATGGGAGTAGTAGCTTTGGTGGCAGCTATCCTTAAACTCATCCGGTTAGAAAAAGGCGCTAAAAAGATTAATGTCCCGGAGATCCTTAAAAAAGGCGGTATTGGGATATCGCTAAGTGAATTGATCACTGAGATAATCTTTTTCCTTATCATCATCGCTACCTTAATTACTGCTTTGGAATTCTACGGTGTAGGCACAGCGGTATTGACGGGCTCAATTCTTGCCTATGTTCCACAGGTAATTTCCGCGGTGTTTATCCTAATTTTGGGTATTTTGATAGCTATACTCATTTCAGGGATAATTAAATTAGTGGGTGGTAATGTCAAGATCGCTCAGTCAGATACGCTGGGTAATGTTGCGAAGTACGCGATTATTATACTCAGTACAATAATTGCCTTAAAAGAATTGGGTTTAGGGATAATTTTGACTGATAAATCCAAGGATATTATCTTTGCAGGTTTAGTTTTGGCTTTAGCTCTAGGGTTTGGTTTAGGTTTAAAGGGTAAGGCCGAAGATTTCTTAGGTAAGATTTTCAAGAAATAAAAATAAGGAGTAAAGGAGATCTTTCCCCCCTTGCGGGGGTCAGGATCAAATTTGCTTCGCAAATTTGGAAGGGGGTGAAAAACATGGCAGTAGAAAAAGCGATTGGTTCTTCCAGCTTGGTTGAAGTTGTTGACCGTATCCTGGACAAGGGCGTCGTAATTGACGCTTGGGTAAGAGTCTCTTTAGTGGGTATCGAGATTCTCGCGATTGAAGCTAGAGTAGTAGTGGCTTCAGTTGAGACTTACCTGAAGTACGCTGAAGCGATTGGTTTGACCGCAACAGCAGCCTAAGGATAAGGTCAGAAAGGAATTCTTGCCGAGCCATCCTTAATCCGCCTTGAAGAGCGAGAGAAAAGCATGGCACGCCAAGATGTTCCTTCCTACCAATTATGAGGATTAAATTTCTTTAATAAAGAGAGAAAAAAATGCCAGAAATTTTAGATTTAAATAAAGTTGCAGAAGATATTATCGCCTCTTATGAGGCAAAGATTGAAAACATCAACTCTTTCTTTGAGACTACACACTTGATTTTTGGCGAATTTCAAGAGCCCCTTCTGGAGACCAAACAAGAAAGAGGAGAAATTAATTCCCAGTTAGAAGATTTACTTGCTAAGAATGAGCACCTCAGGAGG
>DCOU01000101.1:0-2089 GCA_002322525.1 Candidatus Omnitrophica bacterium UBA1562
AGTGGTCTGTTTCATAAATTCTGTTACGTATATGCATAGGCAGATGTGGTTTCCTGTATCTCATCCCAAGGTAGCAATTCTTTAGTTGTCGAATCTTGGGAGGCTGTTGGTTGATATTGTTTAATAATGCAGTCGCTAACAAGTTTGAGTTTTTCTTTGAGGTCTTTACGAGTAAATTTCCAACTAAAGGGACGAGCTACCTGTTGGTATCGAGTTTGAAAATCTAACAGGCGTTTTTCCACTGCCTGAAGATCTGTAAAATCATTTGGAGTCAAAGCTTTTTTCTGGACAATGGCAAAATAGATTTCAATTTGGTTAAGCCAACTGGCATGGACAGGTAAATGAACAGCAATAGCATTGGGCCATTTCGTTTGAAGACGTTCAATAAAAGGTTGTCCTCGATGAGAAGAGCCATTATCTACAACCCAGAAGACTCTATTGGCTGTTTTATAGGGCATTTGCGACATTACTTGCTCCAGCAGTCGGTCTAATGGTTTAATTCCACTCTTAGCTTCACAACGACCAAAGATCTTTGCCCGGTGGACATCCCAAGCAGCCAGATAAGTCCATGCTCCACCACGAGTATATTCGTGTTCTACTCTCATGGGTTCTCCAGGACATACAGGAGCAGTGGAGTGTTTGCGAATTCTGGCTTGAATACTGGTTTTTTCATCCGCAGAGATGACATAATCATTTGGACCCAGGGGTTGGTTTTTCCATTGCCTGGCATAAAGATCAAGTACTTTTCCAGCTTTTTCCATGAATTGGGGATCTCGAGGATAAATCCAGGACCTGTGGAACCAAGGACGAATAGCGTCTTCATGTAACCATCGCCAGACGCTAGAATCACTTACAGAAGGAACAATGGCTAAAGAAATTGCTTCGCGAACAATCTCAGTAATACTGAATCGGCTCAAGGGAATACCCCGCTCTGCAGGGAGTTGGCAGGCCAATGCTTTTATTTGCGTTATCTCTTTAGGGGGAAAAAAAGAATGGTCGGCCGGCTCTGGTTTTATCCACCAACCCCGATTCTCGCTCATAGAAGAAACGCTTACGCCACTTGCTAACTGTTTTTCTTGGAAGATTAAGTTTTTCACCAATCTCCTTGTTTTCTATTCCCTTTGCAGCCAGGAGAATTACTTGTGCTCTGATTACATCTCTATGAGGTGCCGTATATTTCCTAGCCAAAGAGCTCAAATGATTCTGTTCTTTATTAGTCAGAATAATCTCAAATGGACATTTTCTCGGCATGATACCTCCCTTTCTCATAGGAGATATCATACTTTAATTTCAGCTAAATGTCAACAAATAATACGTAACATTATTTATGAAGAGAACCACTAAGTAAACCCCGTTAGAGATAGGAAATGTTCTCTTTTAGCACTCTACTCGAAACATTTCCGTAATTTTATAATAATTTATAATAAAATATCTCTAACGGGGTAAATTTATTATAATCTAGTTAAATAGATTATAATTCTGTATGTCTTAACCCCGTTAGAGACATCATAGCTTTCTGTCGTATACCTAGTAGTCTCTAACGGGGTAAATTTAATCTCAGAATTTACCTCTAAGTAAGTATAAGTAAGTCTATATAAAAAAACACTTGACAAAATAAGTATTTTATGTTCTAATTAACTTCACCGTTAATTAAGTAAGGCCACGACTTACGGAGTGAAATGAACGTAAGTCGTATGGCCGAACTTACCCCGATAACTGCGAGAAAATACAGAATGGATTTTCGAAGCGTTTTGTTATCGGGGTTTAATTGGATTATCCCTTTTCGCAAGATGTATCAAAATTCTTTACAATAATTTTGATACGCTCAAAGGGATCAATTCGCACTTATAAGTTGCGTCGCTAACGCTCCGTAACTTATGTGCTCATTGATTATGGCAAGACTTATTGATATTGATGAATTAGCTGATTATCTCAGGCTGAAAAAACAGACTATTTATAATTGGTTGCACCAAAGGAAGATTTCAGGGATCAAGGTAGGGGGTGTCTGGAGATTTGACCGCCGTGATATTGATTCCTGGTTAAAAAGCAGAAGGCGTCAATCTAAAGTCCCAGGAGAAAGCTAATGAAT
>DCOU01000101.1:2176-8144 GCA_002322525.1 Candidatus Omnitrophica bacterium UBA1562
ATGAATACATTAGGCGTATATTTTGGTCCGCAATTTATTAGCATTGTTGAAACTAAAGGCAATAAGACCATAAATTATATCCAGGTCTCGCAGGCAATGGTTTCAACAGGTGAACCATTAGAAGAAAAAGTTCCTGTTCTTGTAAAACTGATTGCCTTGTTTAAAGATGAGTTAAGGAAAAATAATATTGGGGCCAATGAGGCAATAGTCAGTATTTCGGGTAAGGATTTAATTGTCCGTTACTTTGAAATGCCAATTCTGCCACGCCAAGAATTAGATACAGCTGTAAATTTTGAGGTCAAAAAATACATACCTTTTAAAATTGAGGATTTATTTTCAGATTTTCAGTATAAATTAGATAAAACCATCCAAAAAACGCGCGTTTTATTTGTGGGAATTAAGAAAGAAACGCTGGATAATTATCTTAACATTTTTGGCCAATTAGACATTAAAATAAAAGCAATAGAATACTCTGCTTTTAGCATTTTAAGATTACTCAAATTAGCCAATATTAAAGAAAAAGGCATTATAGGGCTTGTTAATACTGACCTCAGAGAAGACGATGAGACCAATTTTGTTGTTTTGAAGGATGGGTTCCCGTTATTTAGCCGCGATATAAGCTTAATGGGCGGGTATGAAGAGGTTGCCAAGGAGGAGAAAGCTCAAACCAGTGCGATTTTAGAGAAATTAAAAAGAGAAATCCAGATATCTTTAGATTATTACGACCGTAAATTCCCCGGCAAGAATACTAGTAAAATATTTTTTATTACGAACCCAAACTATCGGGCTGATTTAAATGGATTCATCAAAGATTTAGGTTTAGGTGTTAACTTTATTGATATTAACAAGTATATAGGTAAGCCTATTCCTTTTTCGTTGCCTTTTGTTAAAGGTTACAGCAGTTCTTTATCCAAGATTGATACAGGGGTAAAGATAAATCTATTAGCGGTAAAAGAAAGAGCTGCAAGAGAATTCAGCCTAGAACAAACCAAGGTAGCCTTGCTAATAAAACGCTATAAATCATATTTTAAGGTAGTTGCAATGAGTTTGTTGATATGCGTTATGATTTTCATTTTTGGTGAATATCGAATATCGCCTTTAAAAAAAGAACTAAAGAACATAATAGGTATGCGGCCACAGGTTTCTACGGTAGGACCAAACACTAGCTATGCAGAATTAACTGATCTGTATTCAACATATAAACTAAAAATAGAGATAGATCATTTTATAAAGAGTCAATTATGCCTTACTGAAGTGCTTGATGTTATACCGCGTCTTGTGCCAGAGGGAATTTGGCTATCGAATATTTATTTTAAAAATGAAAGACTAGAAAACAGAGTGGAGCTTAATCTAGGAGGTATTGCATATTTAGGAGATAGTAACAAAGAAGTTAAGTTGGTAGACACTTTCCGTTCATCTTTAAAAGAATTTCCTTTATTTGCTAAATATTTTAAGGAGATAGTAGCCGTTTCTTTAGACAATAAAGAAATAAGAGGAGTAAATGTGACTAGTTTTTTAATTTCCTGTCGGAATTTTAAAAAGTGATAGAATAAAAAAGAAGAATATGAAATTAACAAATTTCATTATAACTAAAGATAAGATAGTAAATATTACAATCATTATCATAGCTTCGATTATTGTTATTTGCATTTATAAATCTCAGACCAACAATATTCAGACACTTAAAATTCAAAAAGAAGTTGAGATAAAAAAGAATGAGCTATTAGATAATATCAGGCAATCAGAAAAAGTAATTAGTTCCTACCAAAACCTAATCAGTAAAAGAGATATGTCTTTAATACTAGCTACGGTAAGTAATATTGCTGATGAATCTGGTGCTACAATTATATCAATTAAACCAGCTGCTGAAGAACAGTCCCCAGTGTATATTAGGTATTTGTTTAATCTAACGGTAAGTGTCAATAACTACCATGCAATAGGAACGTTTATCAGTAATTTGGAGAATCATCCTGATGGATATTTCGTTGACCAACTCAACCTCAAGTTTGCAGAAGGAAGCAAAGAATCAGATCAGGTAGAGAGATTGATTGCAGATTTAAGATTGAGTATCATTTTACTCCGTTAGAAAACCCCGCCATTTATGGTGGGGTTGAACACAAAATTACAAGGGTTAAGAATGAAGGTGCAAAAAAAGCAAGTCTATATATTTTTGATCGCGTTATTTATTTCTATAGTTAAAGAAGAAAAGGCAATGCCGGAATCTGCATCAGAAACTTCTTTAAAATCGGAATATAAAGCAAAAGACTTAAGAGATCCTTTTCAGCTTTTTAAAATAGAAGAAAAAGAAAAACCCGAAGAGCAAGAACAAGTAACAGAGGAGAAGGTTGAAGAAGTACCATTACCGGATTTGAAAATACAAGGGATAGTTTGGGGAGGCAGTCTCCCGCAGGCAATTATTAATAATAAGGTTGTGAGAGTGGGAGATACGATAGAAGAGGTGCGGATTACAGATATCAATAAGAGCGGCGTAACCGTATTTTTTAAGAACGGGCAGTATAATTTAACAACATCTTCACCGATTAGTTCACAGGGTCTTAAAAAGAATCCATAAGACACCCGGCGCTAATCGGAATTGCGCCGGTGTTGTGTCTGTACACAAGGAGGTAAATATGCATAACAATTTAAAAGTATTTATATTTTTTCTTATCCTTTGCTTATTACCCTTGAAATTACCAGCTATAGAACAATCGCCTTTTCAGGATTCCAAAATAACCATATCTATGGATTTTCAGGATGCCAATCTAAAAGATGTAATAAAAGTATTTTCCATACAGTCGGGCCTGAACTTCATTGCTTCGGAGGCAGTGCAGGACAGAAAGATAACCCTGTTTTTAGACAAAGTTCCCATAAAAGAAGCGATGGATAAAATATTTAAGGCGAATAATCTTACTTACGAATTAGACGAGGTGGCAAAAATTTTTATTGTCAAAGACTGGGGTAAGCCGGAAATAGAAACAATCACCAAGGTTTTCTATCTTAAGTATCGTGGTATACCCAGTGCCAATATAGAAAAAGAGAAGAGTAGTTTAATAGGCACAACCACAGAAGCAAGCACCGCAGGGGATATAGTAACTTCTATCAGAGCAGTCTTAAGTGCAAATGGCAAGATTACCGAGGATAGCCGTACAAATAGCTTAATTGTCACGGATATACCTAGTCGTCTTCCGCTGATCCAAAATATAATTTCGCAATTAGATATACCTCAGTCTCAGGTAATGCTTGAAGTAGAGATACTCGATGTAAGCAAAAATGTAGTGGATAAAATAGGATTCGAATTTGGCAATAGTCCTTTTACCCTATTATACCCTAATGCCTACAAGCATGGGTTGAGATTTATAGGCGACGTTGCATTAAGGGGTGCAGACGCGGTTGGTTCTAGTTCCGCTGGTGCATTAGTTTTTGGTAATGTTTATGGACAGGTTTTAAATTTTTTACGCACACAGACAGATACAAAATATTTAGCCAGGCCGAGGTTATTAACTTTAAACAATGAAACCGCAGAGATATCTATTACAAAAGATGAGGTAGTTGGAAGAGAGGATACAATAACTAATCCAAGTACAGGTGGTTCAACAATCACTTCTGTTTTTAAAAGAGCAACTGACCTTAAGCTCACCCCGGAAGGAGTAGGTATTTTTCTTCGGGTAACCCCGCAGATAAATCCAGATACAAACGAGATCATTATGGTGATAAACCCAAAGTCCAGTATAACAAGTCAAAGCCCGCTATCTATTACTCAAGCAACTGCGAGTCAGGGTGTTAATTTACAATCAGATACTGAAGTAAGAACCACAAAATCTATTGTGAAGGTGCAAGATGGAGAAACAATAGTTTTAGGTGGGCTCCTCCATACTGATAAACAAGTCACAACAAAAAAACTGCCTATATTAGGCGATATTCCCATTGTTGGATTGTTATTTAGACATAAAGATCAGACAAAAAATTTAGAGCGTGAGATAATAGTTTTTATTACACCCCATATTATAAAAGATACGAATTTAGATTTTGCCCAGGCAAAAAAAACGGGCCTTCCAACAAAAGAACAAGTTACAGTTTCACCATCTGACCGTCAGTTGGCCATAGACGCAAGTCTTAATAGTTTTGAGAAAATCAAGCAGAAGTTTCATTAATGAAACTTCTGCTTGATTCTGTGGCAATTGAGCCACAGAATCTAATATAATTTCAAATCAAACATATGTCTCCCAGAGAAAAATATCTCAGATTAGGCGAATTGCTTCTTAAAGAAAGTATTATCACTCAAGCCCAGTTAGAAAAAGCGCTCAATATTCAAAGACAGGAAGGCGGCCGTTTAGGCGAGATACTGGTTAAATTGGGAGAAATTAAAGAAGACCAGGTAGTAGCAATTTTAGGTAAGCAGCTGAATATCCCCTATTTTAATCTGGGTACTGAGCTAAAACCCGCAGCAGACCAGGACTTAGAGCAACTCATTCCTAAAGATTTTGCACTGAGAAATACAGCGCTTCCTTTGTCACGCACTTTAAGATCGCTGACAGTGGCAATGTCTGATCCGTTGGACCTTATCCTTATTGACAATTTAAGAAAAGTGACGGGTTGCGAGATAAATCCGGTAATCGCCACAAGGTCTGACATTGTCAAGGCAGTTGAAAATTTCTATGGCAAATCTAAAATGTTCGAAGAAGCGGTTGAGGCTTCTTACGGAAATATTACCGGCATCTCTGGTTCTGAAGAGGCAGAAGTTGGTAACCAGGAATTGAGCCTTGATAAGCTTATTGCCCGGGCTGAAGAGGCACCGGTGATTAAACTGGTGGATTTGATTATTCGCCAGGCTATTGATGAACGCGCCTCAGATATCCATATCGAACCTTTTAAAGATAAAACTTCCTTAAGGTATCGTATTGATGGCAAATTATACGAAATACCGCCGCCTTCCAAACAATTGCATCTGCCGATTATTTCCCGTATAAAGATATTGAGCAAATTAGACATTGCTGAGAAGCGCCTTCCGCAGGACGGAGCGTTTTTAGTAAAGTTAGAAAATCGCCCTATAGACATAAGGGTATCTACAATTCCTACCATATACGGCGAAAAGGTAGTTATGAGAATACTTGATAGGACCGTTGTAGTTTTAGATATGGACCAGCTGGGTTTTGAGGCCAAACAACTTGAGCGGATTCGTCATATTATAAATATGCCTTACGGCCAGGTGCTATTAACAGGGCCCACAGGTAGCGGAAAGACAACCACATTATATGCCATATTAAGCGAGATAAAGAGTCCCACAAAAAATATCATTACAGTTGAAGATCCTGTTGAATATAAATTAGACAGCGTTAATCAGGTTCAGGTAAAACCGGATATAGGGCTTACTTTTGCTAATGCCCTGCGTAGTTTCCTAAGACAAGACCCGGATATAATATTAGTAGGGGAGATAAGAGATTTAGAGACTGCGCAGATTTGTATTCGTGCGGCCTTAACCGGCCATTTAGTGTTTAGTACATTGCATACCAATGATGCACCTTCGGCAATAATCCGACTTATTGATATCGGCATTGAGCCCTATATGATTGCGCCTTCATTACTATTAGTTGTCGCACAGCGGCTTCTTCGGAAATTATGCCCTGATTGCAAAGAGGCATACGAACCTACTGTTGAACAAACAGGCGGGATAAAAATTAAAGCGGATTTAATCTATAGGCCAAAAGGCTGCGCTAAATGCGGCCAGCTGGGTTATCGGGGAAGGGTTTGCATTGCTGAGGTTATGGTTGTAAATGAACAGATACGCGATTTGATTAGCCAGGGAGCTTCATATCAAAAGATAAGAGATGCCGCTAAAGAAAGCGGTATGAATACGCTTTATGAATCGGGATTGAAAAAAGTTGAAGACGGGGTCACCTCCTTAGAAGAAGCGCTTTCGGTCACTATAGGAGCAGACTAATCCAGAAAGGATAGACCTTCCTATTCCTTT
>DCOU01000101.1:8237-9709 GCA_002322525.1 Candidatus Omnitrophica bacterium UBA1562
ACAGTCAAAGGATAAAGTTTTCTTAACTTATTGCTAAACAATGACTTATCTTTTTAATAATAGTAAAATAAGGTCAAAAATTAACATAGTAGTGTCCTTTAAAAGAAGGGTCTTATGCCGAAATTTGTTTATATAGCCAGAGATAGCAAAGGCACAAAGGTTACTGGCACAGAAGAAGCTACATCTGCGGATGAATTAATCAGTCGTCTTCAGTTAAAAAATTTGGTAGTAGTAAATATTATTCCTGAACTTAAAGAAGAGGCTGTTGCCGTTGCGCTTCAAGCGCAAAGGCGACAACGAAGATATCGGCACTATGGGGTTACCAGCGGTGATTTAGTAATTTTCTCCCGGCAATTAGCCACCCTATTAGGTGCGGGAGTAACTATTTTAAAAAGTTTGGATATAATCTCCAAGCAGGTATACAGCCGTAAATTTTATAATGTGTTGAGAGAGCTGGAGAAATACATGGAGGGGGGTTTAAGTTTCCATGAAGCTATGTCTAAATATCCAAAGGTATTTTCAGAATTGTGGACTAATTTAGTAGAGAGTGGCGAGGCAAGCGGAAATTTGGCAGTAATTTTAAACCGCTTGGCCAGTTACCTGGAAAGTAGAGCGGCCTTTAAAAGAAAGATCATATCCAGCCTTATATATCCAATTATACTGATGATTGTCGGCATAGGCGCCCTTGTCTTTTTAACCGTAAAGATCATTCCTACTTTTGCTGAATTATTTAAAGGATTCAATATAAAGTTGCCTCTTTTGACACAGATGCTTATCCAAGTAAGTTATTTTATCAGAAAAGGTATCTTTGGTATAATAGGTATAATCGTTGTGCTATTTTTTGTATTTAGAAGATATATTAAGACAAAAGAAGGCAGAAGAAGATTTGAGCAGTTACAATTTAATTTACCCTTATTTGATGAATTCTTTCGTTCTTTGGTCGTGGAGAGGTTTTCTTCAGAGATGTCTACATTAATTGAGAGCGGCGTTCCTCTTTTATATTCGCTGGAAATAACCGAACACAGCGTAAGCAATTCCGTTATGGCGGATATTGTGCGAAAAATCAAAGAAGATGTGCGTGAAGGCAAGTCTTTAAATAGCAGTTTAGATAAGAGCGGATTTTTCGAACCCATGGTCATACAAATGGTTGCGATCGGAGAAGAGGTCGGTGAATTGCCGCAGATGCTTAAGCGCATAAATACGTTCTATGAAGAATACACCGAGACATTCTTAGCGCGATTTACTTCTATGTTTGAACCGATTATGCTTATATTTATGGGTATAGTTATTGGCCTGATGGTAGTGGGTATGTTTTTGCCTATATTCCAGATCGCCCAAATTGGCGGCATGTAAAAAGATCAGAGATTGCTGAAAAAGTCTTAAACAATGCAGCAATCTCTGATTAGACCCTTCCTTAAAGGATAGGAAGGTCTACCCCTGTGGGGTTAAAAGATTAAAAACAGATTACACAG
>DCOU01000152.1 GCA_002322525.1 Candidatus Omnitrophica bacterium UBA1562
GGACAGCCCCACGTTTCTATTTTTTAAAGTATTTTTTAGTAGAGAAATTAAAAGTATCGCCTTTTTCTATAATCCCAAGCTTAAAAGGCTTGGGATTTTTATTTTTAGGGGGTGGCTTGGCTTGGATTCGAGCAGCATCTAGAAAATTCGAGCGGGTGAGGGTTGCTCCGCTAAGGATTATCGGGCAGAGCGAGAAGTTTCTCGCTTCGAGAAACTTCTCGCTGGGGAATTTCGAGCGGTGATGCGAGAAACTACCCCAGACAGGACCCGCTAATTTCATAAAAAGTAATTATCAGGGACAGACCCCTAAGTACAATCTACTAAAATGACATTTCGGGGTCAGTCCCTTTTGGCCTAACCTTCGCGGAGTTGCTTCTCCGCATCCACGATATCGCGGTTAATTACGCGGATAGTTTCTTTTATTTTTTCTTTTAAGACGTATGAGGCGACCTCGGCGTCCTTAATTTCCCTTAAAATCTGAATTGCCATCCGAAAATATCGCACTACTTCGCCTTCGTCCGTATCCGTAAATTGCAGAATTTTATCAAAATTTGTGCCGCGCAGCCAACCTTCAATACTTGAGCTGAGATGAAAATAGGTGGGCTTACTCAAAGGATAAATCCTGTATTTTAGTTCTAACTTCTTTATCTTCTCGTGTATCTCTTCGCAGACCCTCTTTACTTTGCGCGCCGCTTTAGAAAGATGAGGCATACGCTGGTTCTTCCGGGGTTCGAAAACTACAGCTGCCGCGAGAATCCCCAAAGCGAATTCATCCAGCTGCTCTAAGATGTTCTGCTCATAAAGTTCAGAAAGGATTAGTTCGTAACCATAGACGGTTTTGGCAAATTGGCCTTTCTGGGTCAAAGAGCCGTTTTCTATATAACCTGATTCCGTGAGTAATTTTAATTTTGCCTCAATTAAGCGCAGCGCTTCCTTTTGTTCGTATTTCTTGGACTGGAAATAATGTAAGGACAAAGGATAGATTTTATAGATATCCTCTTTATATTTTTCATACAGGTTAAGAACAGTAGCATAAGAGGAATTTAACTGGCTTCTTACCTCTTCGGGCCTGCCGTAGATGATACGTTTTACTTCTTCCATATTTATCCGCGCAGGGTTTACGCGGCAATAGACAAAACCTTCTAAATCTTGCCCACGCCTTCCGGCACGCCCGGCCATCTGGTAAAAATCCCTGGTTTTCAAGGTTCTCATATAACGGCCGTAGAATTTTCTTAAATCGTCAAAAATAACTGTGCGGCTGGGCATATTAATCCCTAAGGCAAAGGTCTCGGTGGTAAAAATCACTTTTAAGAGCCGGCTGGTAAATAATCTTTCTATTACTTCTTTTAAGGTAGGCAGCATTCCGGCGTGATGATAGGCAATTCCCTTTTGAATAAGGGAATATAAAGTTTGCGCAGACCTTTCGTGCTTGAGGTCAAAGCGTTCACACAGAGAATCAAACAAAGATAGTATCTCCTGCCTCTCTTTTTCAGTTAAGAAATTATAACTATACAATTCCATGGCCAGCTCTTCAGCCCTTCTTCTGCCGAAAACAAAATATATACAAGGCAGGCCCTCTTTTTGGCGAATGTAGTTTATGAGATTAGTCATCCTGTTTGGCCGGCCAGCTCCTAACTTTTTTAAATTATTTATATTATCTACGACTTCGTTTTGGCACTGGAAGAAGAAATGTAAAGGCACAGGCCTTTTTTCTTCAATTACTGTCTTTACCTGTTTATTATGTATAGACTGAATCCATTCTGCCAATTTATCTATGTTAGGTATAGTGGCAGAGAGGGCGAGGATATTCATATGTTTGGGTAAAAATATGAGAGACTCTTCCCAGACTGTGCCACGTTCAGGGTTATCGATATAATGGACTTCATCAAAGATAACCCAGGAGTAAATTTCCAGGCTTTTTGGTTCGTCTAAAATTTTGTTGCGAAATATCTCAGTAGTCATAATTAACACAGGTGCAGAAGGGTTCAGAGAAACATCGCCGGTTAATATACCGATATTTTCACCGAATTGATTTTCGAAATCGCGGAATTTCTGGTTGGAGAGGGCTTTGATGGGCGCGGTATAGACAACACCCACTTTATTTTGAATACAGGTTGAGATGACGTATTCGGCAATTGCGGTTTTGCCGCTGCCTGTGGGAGCGGAGACAATTACGGAGTGGCCTTGATTTATATAATCAATTGCCTCTTGCTGGAAACGGTCGTAAAGCATATTAAATGAGCAGACAATTTACGTAAGCTCGAAAGAGCTACGTAAATTGTAGCCTTGCGGTAAAAATATTTTGGCGTCTGCGAATTAACCCCGAAGCGTATCCCAAAAATATCGTAGAGATTTTTGGGATGTTTACGCAAGGGGGACATCTTATCAATCCTATTCCGACTCATATACTGTGTAAAAATTTTAGAATAAAATTTTTACACATTCGTCGGAATAAGTTCGGACACATAACTTATGTTCGCTTACGCTCCATAAGTTATATCCTCACTTATTATAATCTAAAATTATTGATTTATCCAATTAAAAAGAGTAAAATAGTTTACAATGAGTTACGCGGCAGCGCTGGAAAAAGGCTGGGAGGATTTAAGTAACCTAAATCCCGGCAAAATTTTAGCCGTTAAATTCTTAGGCGATGAATATAGCGTGGATTTGCAGGAAAAAAGAGCGCTGTCTTTGGCTTGTAACGCTCCGGCGAAAGATTTTGCCATAATTCTCATTCTGCATTATCTGGCGCATAAATTAAAGGGATTGCCTTCCTTAACCAACGAATGGATGAGTTTTAAGGAGTTATCGGGTGTAGAGGGTTATTATTCTGCTTTTAGAAAGAGGGCAATTGAGCCGATAATCAGAAAGTATGGCAGCCATCCCGAAGGCCTACTGGCAGCCTTGGATAGATTATCGGCAAAGAGAGTTGACCAGGGTGATGTGGGTATTGTGCTGGAAGTATTTGAGGGAGTGCCTGTATTGATTACACTTTGGCGTTCCGACGATGAATTCGGGCCTGAGGCAAATATGCTTTTTGATAAAAGCATTACCCGGATATTTTGTACCGAGGATATAGTGGTCCTGGCAGGTTTTGTAGCCAGTCTACTATAAAATTTAAAGGAGAATTTCATAAAATGAAAAAAGTCATTATTTCTTTAATTATCCTGTTGTCTTTACCGTTTAATTTTTGTATCGCGGATGATGAACCGGCTAAAATTTATCATTCTGGTGATTGGAAATTCAGCATGCCATTTGGCAAATCTTACAATTATGCTGATATCTTAGTCCAGCGGGCTGTTGACGGAGATACGCTAAAACTGGAGACAGGGGAAAGAGTGCGCCTTATAGGTATAGATACGCCAGAAATGCACGAGTCAGATAAGTTATACAGAGATAGTCAAAGAACAGGAGAGGATGTGCGCACTATTCAAGAATTAGGCAAGCGTGCTTATGAATTTACCAAAAAGCTGGTCGAAGGCAAACGCGTCAGCCTTGAATTTGATGTGGAAAGGTATGATAAATACAAGAGGCTTCTTGCCTATGTGTATTTAAAGGACGGCACCTTCGTAAATGCTGAGATTGTAAAACAGGGATACGCTTCTCTGATGACTATACCGCCGAATGCGAAATACTCAAATTTACTCTTGAAGTTATATCAAGAAGCGCGTGCAAATAAGCGCGGCCTATGGAAATAAATGTAGCGTTACAGCAGGGACTGTCCCCTTCGGTGACTGTCCCTGCCAAGCGAGATATGCGTTAATCGCTAGATATGCCAAACAGGAGGCAATTATGTTAAGATATTTAACCGCAGGTGAATCGCACGGAAAGGGCTTGGTGGCGATATTAGAGGGTATGCCCGCAGGCCTGAAACTGGATTTAGCCAAGATAAATCAGGAATTAAAACGCAGGCAAGCCGGCTTAGGCCGCGGTAAACGTATGCAAATTGAGAAAGATAAAACCCAGATAATTTCCGGGTTAAAGAAAGGTATCACCTTAGGTAGCCCCATTGCGTTCTTAATTGAGAATAAAGATTTCAGTATTGAGCGGTTACCTAGAGTAACCTGTCCGCGTCCAGGGCATGCGGATTTAGCCGGGCTCTTAAAATACGGATTCGCAGATGCACGCAATGTTTTAGAGCGCGCATCTGCTCGAGAAACCGCCAGCCGCGTAGGAATAGGAGCAATATGTAAGATATTTTTAGCGGAATTTAGGATAAGAATATCCAGTCATGTTTTATCTATCGGAGGCGAATCCACCCGTTTGGCGATGATAAAGAAGATTAGCGAGGCCAAAGACAACAAAGATACTGTGGGTGGTATTTTTGAAGTTATAGTTAAAGGAGCGCCTTGCGGTTTGGGTAGTTACGTGCAGGCGGATAGGCGTCTGGATGGCCGGATAGCGCAAGCCGTAATGTCTATTCCGGGAGTAAAAGGAGTTGAGATTGGCCTGGGTTTTGGCTATGCAGATAAATTTGGCTCTGAAGTTCACGATGCCATTTATTATACTAAAAATAAAAGCCTCACCTGCTCAGGCAGGCAGGGTTATTTTCGCAAAACTAATCATGCCGGTGGTATTGAAGGCGGCATATCCAATGGCGAAGATATTATTCTGCGCGCCTGCATGAAACCCATTTCTACCTTAATGCATCCTTTGGATTCCGTAAATATCATCACCAAAAAACCCGCAAAAGCAACGGTTGAGCGTTCGGATATTTGCGTAGTGGAGTCTGCGGGTGTAATTGCGGAGTCTGTTTTGGCTTACGTGCTGGCAGATACGTTCTTGGAGAAGTTCGGCAGCGACTGTCTTTCGGATATAAAAGATAATTACCATAATTATCTAAAAAAAATGCGTTAGAAAATATCGCCTCCTTCGTCTATTAAAGTAGAAGGAGGTGATATCGATGGATGAGAACTTGATTCAAGTCAGCCGGATTCACAGGTTTGACGGCGGCGATTCCAAGCTTAAGGCATTTGTGGATGTTACGCTGGCAGGCGTTGTGATTACGGGGTTGCGCATAGTCGAGGGCAAAAACGGTTTATTCCTGGGTATGCCCCGGCAGCAGGGTAAAGATGGCAAGTGGTACAACTGTGTATACCCGGCAACCAAAGAAATACATCAAGAGTTAACTGATCTTGTTTTGGCAGCGTACAAGGAGTGAGAGTTAGAGCTAAACCCCCGCCGCCCCGCATTGTGGGGCAGCGGGGGTTTAGTTTGACAGCGTTTTAACTATATGTTAGAATTGTGGTTATGAACCCCGCACCTTTTTACTTATTCAAGGTGCCGGGATTAAGATTCCAAGCAGTTTTTGAATATTTAAAAGGTGCGGGATGAATAATATCTATCTTGTGGGGTTCATGGGAACAGGCAAAACCGAGGTAGGGAAGGGACTGGCTAAGAAAAAGACACTACAATTCGTTGACCTGGATGAATTAATTGAACTGCGGGAAAAAAGGACTATTTCCGATATCTTTGCTGGTGACGGTGAGCCCTATTTTCGTAAGGTAGAGAAGCGGATTTTAAAGGAAGTGAGCAAGGAAAATAAATTTGTGGTAGCCTGCGGAGGAGGAATTGTCCTGGATAAAGATAATATTAAAATAATGAAAGAGACAGGGATAATTATTTGCCTGACTGCCGTGCCTCAGGTAATATTAGAAAGAACCAGCGCCTATCGCCACAGGCCTTTGTTAAATGTGAGCAATCGCCGTAAACAGATAGAGCTGCTTCTTAAATTGCGCGCTCCTTACTACGCGCAAGCAGATAAAACTATTGATACATCAAAAATTTCTATAAATGAGGTAGTAGATATAATTACAAGGTTAATTTCTGGTAAGTTAAAAGTCAAAAGTAAAAAGGAAAAACTACAAGTTAAAAGATGATTAGACTAGAAGCTTTAATCGGCCTGAATATGTTTTGCGATATCGGGAGCGCGCGTTTAAAGAAGCTGCTCAATTATTTTGAAAAGCCGGAAAATATTTTAAAAGCTCCTTGTGAAAAATTAATGGGGGTTTCAGGCATTGGCAAAGAAATCGCCAGAAAAGTCACTTCTCTTAAGGAAAAAGATATAGACGAGGAGCTTGATTTAGCCAAGAAATATAATCTAAAAATTATAACT
>DCOU01000078.1:0-3142 GCA_002322525.1 Candidatus Omnitrophica bacterium UBA1562
CGTTTTACCGAAGGCTAATTTTATATACCCGCAGGATTCCAAAGCGCAGATTGAAGAGGCTGTTAAATTTTATAAATCTAAATTTGGAAGTATACCTTTGGGTATGTGGCCATCTGAACAATCAGTAAGCGAGCACATATTACCGCTTATCATTCAGTCAGGAATAAATTGGATTGTTACTGATGAGGCAATATTATTTAAGTCCTTAAGGAAGAGAAGAAGGAATACCCGGCTTCTATACCAGCCGCACCTTTTAAAAAGAAAAGACGGCAATTTAAACATTATCTTTCGCGACAGAGTTCTCTCGGATTTAATCAGTTTTGTTTATCATAGCTGGAGGACGGAAGACGCGGTTGGCGATTTAATGAAGAATCTGGAAAATATCGTTAATGTTTTTAAGGAGCAAAATGTGTTGGTTACAGTCGCCATGGACGGCGAAAACGCCTGGGAATATTATCCCGGTGACGGGCACGATTTTTTAAATTCTCTTTATCAGAGATTATCAGAGTCCAAAATTATTAAGACAGTTACTGTGAGCGAGTATTTAAAAGAGCATCCGGCAAAACAGGAGATTAAATATCTGGCTTGCGGTTCCTGGATATATGGGGAGTTTGGTAAATGGATTGGCAATTATTATAAGGATAAGGCCTGGGAGTGTTTAGCAAAAGCAAGGAAAGAATTAGATAATCTCACCGGGTTAAGCGATGAAATTGTAAAAAAGGCGTTCAAACAAATTTATATTGCGGAAGGTAGTGATTGGTTCTGGTGGTATGGAGAAGACCACGGTGATTTTGACGAGCTCTTTCGGATGCATTTATCCAATTTTTATACTATAATCGGCAAAGATACTCCGGAATATTTAAAAGCGCCCTTATAATCTTAATGAGCGCATAACTTATGGAGCAACTATTTTATCTGCTCCGACATAAGTTCAGCCAACAACTTAGCTTACGTTTATACTCGCTAAGTCGTGGCTTCACTTACCTATTGACATGCAAGAGGTTTTGTGCTATAAAAAATATTAAATATGTCAAAAAAAGATATCTATGAATACCTTGCGGATATTTATTGGGACGCTTCTTCAAAAAAAAGAAAGAAGGCAGAAAAATATCCCAAAAAATTTAAGAGCCTATTTTTTATAAGCATCGCAGCTACATTGTTTCTTGCAACTGCTTTATTAATTATCCTTAAAGAAAAAAATACATTTTTAAATTCTGAAATTGCCCTTGTTGTTTCTCCGGAAGTCGTAAAAATCAATTTTCATTTTGACCCTGCCCGAAAAGAAAGTTATTCCCTGGATTTAAATAAATTAAATTTGAAGAGATTTAACACATTGGCTTTTTCTGCGAAGAGGGCTAATTTCAAAGATAATATCGCCTTAAGAATCGAGTTTACCAACGCCTTTAAAGAAAAATCAGAAGTATATCTAAAAGATATACCGCATAGATGGCATGATTACAAAATAAGTTTTCCCGAATTTAAAAATATCAGTGACTGGTCCAATATGACTGGCCTCGCTTTTATTATAGAAGAATGGAATGTAAAAGAAAAAAAAGGCATAGTTTATCTCGATAATGTAAGATTTTTACGATAAGTGAGGGCATAAGTTATGGAGTTCGCTATTATAATTATGTAAGCGACATAACTTATAAGCCCGAACTTACCCCGACGAGTGCGACAAAATTATCGAAGAGAATTTTGTCACATCTTACGAGTCGGGATAGGTGATAATGTCTATCCCTCGCGTAAACATCCCAAAAATCTCTACGATATTTTTGGGATACGCTTCGGGATAAATTCGCACAAATAACTTATGTCGGAGCATACTAAAATAACTTACTCCATAAGTTATGTGCTCATTTAAGGAGGCAGGACAATGCGTATTATTTCTATCACTAATCAAAAGGGCGGCTGCGGCAAAACCACAACAGCAATAAATTTAGCAGCGTCTTTAGCCAATAATAAACGCAGGGTTTTACTTATAGATTTAGACCCGCAGGCGCATGCAACTTTGGGCTTAAACATAAAAGCTGACCTAAATACCTATAATGTCCTTTCTAAATTAACTAATAATAAAGCTAACTTAGAGGATATTATACAGAATGTAGATGAAAACTTTGATATTGCGCCTTCAGGCATTGTATTAAGTACGTTAGAACAAGAATTAGCCGGCGAGATCGGCAGGGAATCGCGGCTCTGGGAGACGATAAATAATTTTAAGGGTAATTACGACTATATTTTAATAGACTGCCCGCCTAATTTAGGTATTTTAACCATCAACGCTATACGGGCAACCAATGAAATAATAGTGCCTGTTGAGGCGAGCAGGTTTTCTCTAGAAGGATTAAGCCAGCTTATCGATATAATAAATTTGGTTAAAGAGCGGCTCAATCACAGCGTTGATTACAGAATTTTGGTGGCTAATTTTGATTCGCGCCTTAGGCATTCTTTTAAAATGCTGGATAAGATAAAATCGGATTTTAAAAACAAGGTGTTTAGCAATATCATACATGTAAATGTAAAACTTAAGGAAGCGCAATATCAAGGAACGCATATTTTTAATTATGATAAGTACTGCCGGGGAACAAAAGATTATTTTAGTTTATCCCGAGAGATTATTACGCGGGAGTTAACTCCGTTAGGCAGCCCTGACTTAGAAGAAAAGATGGAGGAAATTTTAACGCAAGAGCTCCCCAAGCTTAACAAGTTTACAGAGGTGGTTTTCTCCGTATTTGCTCCCGAAGCAAAAGAGGTGTACGTTGCCGGGGACTTTAATGGTTGGCAGTTAGACGATAAGAACCGCATGATTAATCAAAATGGAACCTGGAGTAGAAAGATGAACCTTGGTTCCGGCCGTTACCATTACCGTTTTGTCATTGATGGAAGGTGGACAGAGGACTTCAATAACCCCAAAAGGGAAATGAATCCCTTTGGGCAGCTAAATTCTCTCCTTGAGATAAATTCCTGGTAATTTATGCAGACACTCGAAGCCCTTAGAAAACGCCGCAGTGTCAGGATTTTTGATGCAAATCCGGAACCGTATCTTAATTAGGTAGGGCGTCACAAAAGTGCCGCCCTTGATTACAGAGATTAAAAATACAGATTCCAGAGATTATTTATCGACGATGTAATCGCTGTAATC
>DCOU01000078.1:3216-3974 GCA_002322525.1 Candidatus Omnitrophica bacterium UBA1562
AATCGCTGTAATCATAGGCTGTAATGACTTTCGTGACAGCCTATTAATTAGGTATAAAGGGGGTGTAAGATGGTGGTAAAGAAAAAGGGAATGCCGAAGAAGAAAATCTTAAAGAAGAAAGCCTTGAAGAAAAGAATAGGCAAAAAGAAAGTATTGAAGAAGGTATTGAGAAAAAAACGTGTTGCAAAAGCACCGGGTATCAAAAAACCGAAAGAAAAGGTCATTGGTGAAATTACGCATTATTTTCCTAAAGTAAGGGCAGCAGTAATAAAATTGAAGGCACCCTTAACAATAGGCGATGCGGTTAGAATTAAAGGCCATACGACGGATTTTAAGCAGAGCGTAACTTCCATGCAGATTGACCATGTCACCATAGATCAGGCTAAGAAAGGCGAGGAAATCGGCCTTCTGGCTGATTCACGGGTCAGGCAGCACGATATAGTTTATAAGGCGTAGGCAGAAGCCAGCATAGAAATAATCCGAAAAAGGCATTTTATATAGATTAGGACAAAAAAGAGGGAGGGAGGGGAATATGAAACTTACAGAAATTGAAAGAAAAGCGAGGGCATTGGTCATAAAAGATACCCGGAAATATTCTAAAAAAGATTTGGTTAAGGCAATTCAGCGCAAAGAGGGCAATTTTGACTGTTTTGGTAGCGCCAGTAGCTATTGCGACCAATTAGCTTGTTGCTGGAGAAACGACTGTTTAAAATAACAAGAAAATCGCTTTCAGCGATTAGGCCCTTCCTTAAAAAGGT
>DCOU01000018.1 GCA_002322525.1 Candidatus Omnitrophica bacterium UBA1562
CCCTTGGTTTGTTCTTTACAAATTATCTAAACCGTTCTTTTTCACAGCATTTCAACTTGAATTGGCTGCGTTGTAATTCATAATGCACCGCCCGCTTGGGCGGGCTGCGTTTGTGGTGTATGCACCGTTTCGCCTCACTGTCGTTCGACTTCACTCCACGCTCGCTTGGACGCTCGCTAAAGTGGTAATGCAGAGGTGCGATTCGGCTTTTCGTGTTTGGCGAATTTTGGGTGAGGGCAAAATTCGCCAAACACTTTGCGGACTCCCTGCCCCGTAAAGTGTGAAGCAATTTTACGGGGAACCTCGCAAAAATTCCCAAAAAAATTCTTATTTATTTTATATTGGCGGCGAGAAAACTTGTCCTGAGAAAAATCGAAGGATTTATAAAAGGTGTTTTTAACATTTTTAGAGACCAAAAAGCGAGAACTATTATACAGAAAATTTTTGTCTTAATTCTTCTTGATTATTCCCTTAAGGTTTTAGCTGTTTGCCTGAACTATTCGTCCATCCTGCAGATAAATTATTTTTGAGGCTTGAAAACCTAGCTTTGGGTTATGTGTAACAACAAAAATTGTCAAGTTCTGTTCTTTATTGAGTTGTTTAAAAATATCTATTATTTCTTGGGAGCTCTTGGTATCTAAATTTTCTGTCGGTTCATCCGCGAGAAGCAGTTTTGATGAAATAACCAAAGCTCTGGCAATGGCAACTCTTTGTTTTTCACCACCAGACAGCTGGGCTGGTATATGATTGAGACGGTGCTCCAATCCTACTTTCTCAAGAATCGCGATTGCCCTCTGGCTATTCTGCACAAAAGGTGTAGCAATTAGAAACAGTAATATTATAATTATGAAAAATGAACGCATCATATTGTAGTTTCTCTTGCAAAGTTATGAACGTTTGCCATACTTCAGGTAAACACTGCAGACTTCCCGTTCCTTTGGTTTGCATTTCTTTACTTCCCAGCATTGAGTTGTATCTAATATCTGTCTTACCCCTTCTATGTTAATGTGCTTTTTTTGCAGCAATTCTTTTATGTGCTCGAGCCTATCCATGTCACACTTCGAATAAAACCTATTCTTCCCTAAACGTGTAGGTTTAATTAATCCTTTTCTCTCCCAGATCCTAAGTGTAGCCGGGCAAACTTTTAAAGACTTGGAAACTATGCCAATAGTATAAACCGGTTCCTTATATCCACATTCCATCTTAAACCTCCTCTTTTTCTTCAATCAGAGGTTTTTATATCATATATAAATGGTATTGTCAAATGAATTGAAACTAATTACTCGACGATATCCCCAATGATAGGCTCAACCTTTACGTCCTGTCGTTCCAAATATTTTCTTCCCTTCTCCAGATTCTCTTTTGTGCCGCTTAATTCCAGAGTAACCTCACCTACTGTTTCCGTAATATTTGCCCGACGGATATTCGGTATTACATTGTACTTCTTTGCCATAGTATAAATCACAGGCTTCTTAATTAACCTTTGGGGAAATACTAAATGCACCATTTTCTTTGCCATAACTCACTCCTCCTTTTTTCGTAGACTGCAAAACTCTACATAATCTATCAATTTTGTTATACTTGGATTTTCTCCGCAGATTGGACACTTGGGATCCTTGGTGACTTTCACCTTACGAAAAGATGAATCGAGCGCATTAAATACCAAAAGCTTCCCCGTCAAAAGTTCGCCTGTGCCCAAAACGAATTTCAACACCTCATTTGCCTGAATTACTCCTATTACGCCTGCAACCGCACCCAGAATCCCTGCTTCTTGACAACTCGGCACAAGCCCCGGAGGAGGCGGCTCAGGAAAAAGACATCTGTAACATGCGCTCTCGCCGGGTATAATCGTAATTGCCTGGCCGTCAAATCTGAATATCCCCCCATGGGATAAAGGTTTTTTCGATAATACACAGGCATCGTTTACTAAATATCTTGTGGGGAAATTATCCGAACCATCTACAACAATGTCATAATCTTTTATAATATCCAAAATATTCTCAGAAGTAACCCTAAGATTATAAATAATCACCTTTACATCTTCATTAATCGCATTAATTCTATCACGGGCAGATTCTACCTTTGGCCTGCCCACCTCTTTTACTGAGTGGATAATCTGCCTCTGCAGGTTGTTAAGTTCAACTTTATCTGAATCAACAATGCCAATCGTCCCGATGCCGGCAGAAGCTAAATATAAGGCCGCCGGAGAACCGAGGCCGCCCGCGCCTATTATTAGAACTTTTGCGGCAAGTAATTTCTCCTGTCCTTTCCCGCCTACATTTGGCAGAATTATTTGTCTGGAATATCTTTCAATTTGGTCTTCTCGTAATTCCATTATCTCCCTCCTGCTATTGCCGGGATTATAGATACTTCATCGCCATCTTTTAGCGAAGTACTGTCCTGTTTCAGAAAGCGCACGTCTTCCTCATTTACGTAGATATTGATAAACCTGCGGACTTTCCCGGTTTCATCGCATATTCTTTCCTTTAAACCCGGAAAGTTCTTCTCCAAATCATCAATCAACTCTCTGATGTTGGATCCATTTGCTTCAACATCTGCTTGATTCTTGGTCAGCTTCTGAAGCGGTGTAGGAATCATTACTTTAACTGCCATATTAAGGCCTCCTTGTGTACCAACACAACACCGGCGCAATTCCGATCAGCGCCGGGTGTCTATATTTTCACGCTCTCCTCGAAATGCGCTATGTTGGGTTTTATCTTTATGGGTTTGCCAATTTTTTCAACCACAGCCTCCTGCGTCTTTAAACCGTTGCCAGTGATACTTACGACAATTGACTCATCTTTAGGGATCCTGCCCTGCTCAATTAGTTTTTTGGCAACACCCAAGGTAACACCTCCGGCTGTTTCAGTAAAAATTCCTTCGGTTACAGCTAAAAGTTTTATCGCCTCAACAATTTCATCGTCAGAGACATCTTCTGCCCAGCCTCCTGTTTCTTTTACAGTTGCCAAGGCATACACTCCATCAGCAGGATTTCCTATGGCCAAAGACTTGGCGATGGTATTAGGCTTAACGGGTTTGATGATCTCTGCGTTTTCCTTTATCGCCGTCACTATGGGAGAGCATCCGGTTGCCTGGGCAGCATAGATTTTTGTCTGAAGCCTATCAATCAATCCAAGGGCTTTAAATTCTTTTAGGCCTTTCCAGATTTTGGTAATGAGTGAACCTCCGGCGCAAGGGACGATTATATGTTTAGGCGCTTTCCAGCCCAATTGCTCTGCAATCTCATACCCGTAAGTCTTTGAACCCTCTGCATAATAAGGCCTGATATTGATATTCACAAATGCCCATTTGTAAATTGTCGCAATCTCAGAGCAAAGCCTGTTTACCTGATCGTAATTGCCTTCCACCGCTACTAAGATGGGATTATAAATAAGCGCCCCCACAACCTTGCCCAGCTCAAGGTTAGCGGGAATAAAGATATATCTTTTTAAGCCAGCTACGGCTGCTTGCGCAGCAACTGAATTAGCTAGATTCCCGGTAGATGCGCAAGCGACTGTATTAAATCCGAATTCCTTAGCCTTGGATAAAGCCACACTAACCACTCTGTCTTTAAAAGAAAGGGTAGGGTGGCATACAGAATCATCTTTTATATAAAGCTCTTTTACTCCCAGCGCCTTTTCTAAATTCCTTGCCCTGATTAACGGAGTAAACCCTGAATTTAAGCCGCAAGTTTGTTCTCCATCCAAAGGTAAAAGCTCTTTATAGCGCCAAAGATTTTCAGGCCGCGATTCTATTAACTCTTTGGTCAACTTCTTCTTTATTCTTTCATAGTCATAAACCGCTTCCAGCGGCCCAAAACAGTATTCGCATACATATAATGGCTCTTTGGGATACTCCCTGCCGCACTCCCTGCACTTTAATCCTTTTACATAACTCATGTCTTCACCTCATACTTTCTTAATAACTAATTTCCAATGTTCGGCTATTTTTTCTACCTTGAGAATTTGGTGGCCTTCCTCTTTGACGCTTGCCGTCACATTAATAACAGGTTCACCGTCATCCAATACAACTTCTAATATCGAACCTGCCTCCATACCTTCTAACGTCAATTTTGTCTTAACAAAGTTAAGCGGGCAAGGCACCCCCTTTAAATCCATGTATTGGTCAATCTTAATATTGCTCATAGAATTTCTCTCTTTATTTCTTCCAGATTTTGTCTTTCTAAAGCCTCTACGAATCTTTCTCCCTTTTCTGCAATTCTGTTATAGCAATGGATTGTATTTTTGATAATCTTAGGAATATCTTTTTCACCGATAAAATCAGCTATCTTTATCCCGAATTTTGGGAAACGGCCTACTTTTCCGCCGATGTAAACGGCAAAACCGGTTTTCTTCAGCTTCCAGGCATTGACCGGACAGACTCGGATGCAATCTCCTTCAAAAAAGCAGTTTTCTTTTCTGTATACCGGCCGTTTATTTTTATCCATAACAATAGCGGGCTCTCTCTTCCCCCGGCCGCAGACTTTTTCGCACACCTTCGCGCATAAAGTACAACCGATGCATTTACCCAAATCCACCTCAGGCTCTCCTTGCGCCAGAAAACCAAGGTCGTTTTCCTGCGGCTTGGCGCAGGAATTAAGACAACCGCTGATTGCCACTTTGAATTTTTTCGGGACGTTTTTTCCAAAAGCTACGCGATCCAATTTTTGGGCGAGCTGTTCTGTGTCTACAAACCCGAATCGGCATACGCTCGAACCGGGACAAGCAATTAGATTTCTTGAGCGCGGACCGCAGGCGCCCCTTAAAATACCGGATTTCTTCAGATCCTTTAGCAGCTTTAGAATATTCTTTATATGAATCCAGGGAATTTCAATCCCCTGCCGAGTAGATACATGAACATAGTCCCGGCCGTATTTCTTAGCTATCGCAGAATACTTCTTTAAAATATCTGCCTTTAAATAGCCTCCGGGAATGCGGGTGCGCAGGATAAAATAATCCTTCTGCTTCTGCTTTATAATGCCGCCTGTCCTTAACCCCTGCAGTTCGGCATCACTATAGTTTTTCTTTTGCATGAGAATTCCTCTTATGCCTCAAAATATTGCTGCATAGAAAAGTATCTTTCTCCTGTATCAGGCAATATCACGACAACGGTCTTACCTTTGCCTAAGTCACGAGCCACCTTTAACGCTACCGAGGCAGCAGCTCCGGCTGAGATCCCTACGAATAACCCTTCTTCCTTGGCCAGCTTGCGTGAAGTGCTAAATGCTTCATTATCTTCAACAGTAATTATTTCATCGATAATCTCCCTATTCAAAATATCGGGAACGAAGCCTGCGCCAATACCCTGAATCTTATGCGGCCCAGGTTCTTTCCCGGAAAGAACTGCGCTTGCTTTGGGTTCAACTGCGATTATTTTTATTTTCGGATTTTTCTTCTTCAGAACCTCTCCTACTCCAGTTATTGTTCCACCCGTACCCACACCCGCAATAAAGGCATCAACCTTACCATCTGTAACTCTCAAGATCTCCTGCGCTGTTGTCCTTCTGTGAATTTCAGGATTAGCCTCATTCTTAAACTGTTGAGGCATGTAACTGTTTGGAATCTTCTTTAAGAGCTCCTCTGCCTTTTTGATAGACCCCTTCATACCTTCGGTTCCAGAAGTAAGCACAACCTCTGCGCCGTAAGATTTGAGTATATAGATTCTCTCTAGACTCATCGTTTCAGGCATAGTCAGTATGCACTTGTACCCTTTAATAGCGGCGATCATAGCTAAGCCAATCCCGGTATTACCGCTCGTCGGTTCAATAATCGTGAAGCCATCTTTAAGAAACCCCTTATTTTCCGCGTCCTCAATCATAGCTAAGCAGATTCTATCCTTTACGCTGCCGCCGGGGTTAAACATCTCTAGTTTAGCCAAGATCTCGGCTGAATCCTCACCAGCTATATGGTTAAGCCGAACCATCGGTGTTTGCCCAATCAATTCCATAACATTATTTGCTATCCGATCAGAAAAAGGCATACCCCCTCCCATGTAATAAACAAACTCTAATTTATCTTCGGATTTCAAGACTGTAGCCCCATATTTATCTTTTGCGATAATCTCTCCATTTAACTCTACAGTAACTACCTCTGGCCTGATTTTCTTTACATCTAACAAACCCTGAATAGTCAGAGGGTTTGCAATTTCTTCTTTTTTTCCGTTTACAAAAATTGTGATTGACATTTCACTACCTCCTTAAGTCCTTTAGTGCTGTTCCTATAAATTCTAAAGTTCTGTCTAAATCCTGGACGCTATGCGCTGTAGAAAGGAAATTTGCCTCAAACGCCGAAGGAGAAAAATAGACACCGCTTTTTAGTAAACTGTGGAAGAATTTCTTAAACAATCTTACGTCTTGCGTCTTAGCCGAGCTAAAATCCATGACTTTCTTGTCACTAAAAAACAGGCTAAATATTGAACCAATATGATTAATCTTGAGTTTTATCTTGGAATCCGATGCCTTTTCTTCTATTTTTCCGCAAAACTTTTTTGTCCTTTTTTCTAAAACTGGATAGGGGTTATCTTTTTTTAGTATATTCAATGTCGCTATGCCTGCGCTAACTGCTATGGGGTTTCCTGAGAGCGTTCCTGCCTGATAAACCGGGCCCTCCGGAGCCAGTAGCTGCATTATCTCTTTCTTCCCTCCGAAAGCACCCACAGGTAACCCTCCTCCGATAATCTTGCCTAAACAGGTCAAATCCGGCTTTACCTTAAAATATCCTTGCGCTCCGGTATATGAAAGCCTGAATCCTGTAATAACTTCATCAAAGATAAGAACGATATTGTATTTATCCGCAATCTTTCTCAATGATTGCAAAAATCCTTCTTCTGGCAAAACTACACCGCAGTTTGCCAGCACCGGCTCTACAATGACCGCTGCCAGGTCCTTTTGATATTTTTTTACTGTCTCCTTAACTTTCTCTATATCGTTATAAGGGAGAACTAATGTGTGTTTAATAAAATCTTTTGGCACCCCTGCGCTGGCTGGAATACCCAATGTTGCCTGGCCTGAGCCGGCTTTCACTAAAAGATAATCCGCATGGCCGTGGTATGCGCCTTCAAATTTTATTATCTTGTCTTTTTTCGTATAAGCTCTGGCAAGCCTGATCGCTCCCATTACCGCCTCGGTGCCGGAATTGGTAAGTCTTATTTGTTCGATAGAAGGAAAGGCCTCCACAATGAGTTTTGCTAATTCTATTTCGAGTCTTGTAGCTGTCCCAAAGCTTGTGCCTTGCTTTATAGTTTCTAACAACGCTGCGGTAACTTTGGGGTTCGCGTGCCCTAAAATTAAGACTCCCCAGCTCATGCAGTAGTCAATAAATTCCTTATCGCATTCGCCATAAATCTTCGAACCCTTACCTTGCTTTATGAAAACCGGGTATCCGCCTACTGCCCGGAATGAACGCACCGGGCTATTTACTCCTCCGGGAATAAATTTCCTTGCCTCATCAAATAGACTTTTAGCTATCTCTATACCAACCATCTTAATACCTCTTTGCCAAAATAAGATATAATCAGATCTGCTCCGGCTCTTTTAATGGAGGTAAGGATCTCAAATACAAGATCCTTCTCTTCGATTTTATCTCCACCTGCCAATTTCTTTATCATGCTGTATTCTCCGCTAACATTATATGCGGCGATAGGCACATCAAACTTCTGCTTTGCGCGATAAATAATATCTAAATAAACTAAAGCCGGCTTTACCATAACAATGTCAGCCCCTTCGTCGATATCCTGTTTTATCTCTCTTAAAGCCTCATTGCTATTTCTATAATCCATCTGGTAAGATTTCCTGTCGCCAAACTGTGGAGCAGAATCTAAAGCCTCCCTAAAGGGCCCGTAAAAGTTAGAAGCGTATTTTGCTGAATAGGCTAAAATGCCTGTATCACCAAATCCATTCTTATCGAACATCTCTCTTATCGCCCTAACCTGGCCATCCATCATTGCTGAAGGCGCAACAAGATCCGCGCCTGCCCTGGCATGGGAAAGCGCAGCCTTAGCCAATACTTTAATGGTCTCATCATTAAGTATTTTATTACCTATGGCTATTCCGCAATGTCCATGAGTGGTATATCCGCATAGACACACATCTGTAATTACAATCAGTTTTCTGAATTCCCTCTTTATTGCTCTTATTGCCTTTTGCACAATGCCATCATCTCTATATGCCTGGCCTCCTATCTCATCCTTGGCATTAGGAATACCGAATAAAAGTATAGATCTTAGTCCTTTTATCTTTGATATATCTCTAAGTAGATTATCGATTGAAAAATGATATACACCGAGCATGGACTTTATTTCTTTTTTTACGTTCCTCCCTTCAACCACGAAATATGGCAAAATAATATCCTTGGGGCTAAGTTGGGTTTGACTTATCCAATCCCTTAAATTAGCATTACGCCTTAATCTTCTTAACCTTGTAACTTGCATCTTTTTATCTCCCGCAAAGTCATATCTCCGATAGAACGAATCTTAACTTTCTTTGGCACTCTTTTATATCTTTTCTTAAAATTCCTTACTGTAGAAGGGCTGGTAAAAATAATCTCGTTAAAATTCCTCAAATCCAGATCAGGCAAATCATCAGGCACAACATTCCTGTAAGCGAAGCTCGAAGTAACCCTTGCCCCTAATCTTTTTAGTTCATTTTCCAGCCCCTTGTCAGAAATATCTGAACGGGGAAGAAATATTTTCTTACTCTTTAAGTCTATCTTCTTAAATTCTTCTATCAATCCCTTTGACGATTCTTTTTGAGGCACTAAATCTGCCTTAATTCCAAAATCCAAGAGGCGATTTTTGGTAGAATTCCCCACAGCCGCAATCTTTATTCCGTTCAGCGTCCTTGAATCAAATCCAACAGATTCTAACCTTTTGAAAAAATACTCCGCGCTATAACGGCTGGCAAAAATAACCCAGTCATAATCACTGATATTCTTTAGGTAATTATCAAATTCTCCGTAATCATCCATTGGCTCTATCTTGATCAGAGGTAGATGAAAATATGAGCCCTTTATGAAAAACCTCTCCTTAGACAATCCGGTAAAAAGAATCTTTTTATTCTTCCTTAACCAATTAAATCGCTTCCTCAACTTTACGACATCTCCAACAATAATTATTGCGGGTGGCCTAATTCTTTCTCTTTTAGCCCTCTTCACAATATCTTCTAAGTTTGCGCTTAAAACCTTTTGTGTTGCAAGAGTCGCATTCTGGATTATCGCACAACCAGTGTCCTTTGGTTTGCCTGCCTTAATTAACTCCTTGACTATTTCCGGCAGGTTTTCTACTGCCATATAAAACACAACTGTCCCGATTTTACTTAAGGCCATCCAATCAATACTGCTTGTTTTTTTCTTTGTATCCTCATGCCCAGTAACAAAAGCGCAAGTAGAAGCAAATCTCCTATCAGTAAGCGGTATCCCTGCGAAACTGGCCGCGCCACTGGCAGCAGTAACCCCTGGCACTAACTCAAAATCTATCTTGTTTCTAACTAATACTTCTAACTCCTGGGAAAGGCGGCTAAAGATAGAAACATCTCCGTTTTTAAGCCGCACCACCCTTTTGCCTTCCTTGACCTTTTTAATAACCAGGTTGCTTATCTTTTCCTGATGAATCAAGAAACCATCAGAATATCTACCTTTTTTCGCAACTTTATCGCAGCAGATAAGTTCTGCTCCGGCCTTTGTGTATTCCAGAAGCCTTCTATCCACAAGATAATCATAAATAACAACATCCGCTTCTTTAAGGATATTCAATCCTCTTACGGTTATTAAATCAGGCTTTCCAGGTCCTGCGCCTATAAAATAGACTTTATTCTTTTCCATCTTTAATATAAATTCCCCTTGCTTTCATTTTTCCGGTCTCTGTCAAAAATGTCTTTTCGATGATATCCACTAATCTCTGCTTATCTTTAATATGGTATTCGTCTTTCAGGTTAACCAGCCAGTCAGCATCCCATAGTATTTTGAAATTTAATGTATCAATTTCCCCGGGGCTATGGTGACTGGCGATTATCTGGCATACCTCCGAGATAATCTCCTCACTCACATGCAAGTCCCGGAGAATGCTTCTTGCTATGGGAGGGCCCTCTTTTTCCTGCAATTGACCGCCGGTAGAATTATACTTCTTTTCACACTCCTTTATGCCGATATCGTGCAATATTGCGCTGGCAGCGATTACCCCACTATCCCCACCTTCTTTTTGCGATATCTCCTTTGCATATTTTAAGACTTGCCAAGCGTGATGAATACGTCTTGTATCAGGGCCAAAGTATCCTTCCATTTTTTCTAATATTCTGCCCTCTAGGTCAAAGGAACCATTTTTTCTTACATCCAAAACGCTGACTAATTTAATAACCTCTGCAGAACCACTGCGAGTCACTATTGCCAGCGCACCCTGTAAGGGGTGTGGCTTGATGATCTCAAGCGGAATTCTCTCTGTTATTCTTTTTTCCAGCCCAAGACGCACTAGACCCGAAGCGGCAATAACAATCGCATCCAAATCGCCTGCGTCTAACTTTTCCAAACGCTCTTCAATATTCCCTCGGATACCAACTATATCAAAATCATCTCTATATTTACTCAATTGAGTCTTACGTCGAATGCTACTCGTTCCGATCCTTGCCCCCTGGGGAAGCTCCGCTAGTTTCAAACCATTTCTGGATACCAAGGCGTCGTAGGGATCTATGGATTTGGTTTGTGCCGCTACAACCAACCCCTCTTTTACCGTATCGGGTAAATCTTTTGCGCTATGGACAGCAAAATCAACCTTGTCTTTCAGAAGAGCTTCGTCTATCTCTCTTGTAAAAAAATCTGTCCCCTCTATCTGCGATATGGGCGTAACCTTATCTTTATCGCCATAAGTATCTATGCCTATAATCTCCGTTTTAAAATCAGGATAAAACCTTCTTAAAGCCAGCAAAATCTCCTCAACCTGCTTTAAAGCGAGAGGGCTAGTTCTGGTTCCAATGCGGTAAGTTTTCGCCATAATAAAGCTACCTCTTGATTTATTAGTTTTTCTATTCTTTCTGCTTCAAGCCGCTTCTTCTCTAAATTCTTTTGCACAATAAAACTTAAGTCCGTTAAATTAAATAATTCAACATTTTCTATCTCCTGCACCTTCGGGTCCACATCTCTTGGCATAGCTAAATCCACAATAAGCAACTTCCGAGAAATGGCGTGCCTTAAGGTTTCTTTCTTTATGATAAAATGCGGGCTTGTTGTTGCACTAATGATAATGTCTGCTTGCGTTACGAGCTGAGGTAGTTTATCAAAACGTACCGCACTCTGGCCGATCCTGGAGGCGAGCTCTTTTGCTTTATCAAAGGTCCTATTAGATACGAACACAACCCTTGGTTTCTCATCTTTTAAATATTCTAAAACCAGTTCCGTGACCTTCCCGGCTCCTATAATTATAATGGTCTTGTCGGAAAGGCCGCCTAGTTTTTCTTTGATAAAATCTATTGTCGAGCTTCCAATAGATACCTTACCTTCAGAAATCGCTGTCTCCCGGTGAATCCTTTTTGCATGAGCTATGGCGGCGTTAAAGGTCGTATCTAAATACCTATCTGTAAAGCCGAAGTTTCTTGCTTCTATAAATGCGGACTTCAGTTGTCCTAAAATCTGAGTCTCTCCCAGAATTAATGAATCCAATCCACAGGCAACCAAAAATAAATGCCTGATTGCTTCTTTATTGTCATAAATATATAGGCAAGGAATGACCGTTCCTTTGTTAATCTCATAAAATTGCGAAAGAAAACTCTGCAATTCTTCCACACCAGATTTCACATCCTCCACACTGGCATATAATTCCACTCTGTTGCAAGTAGAAAGGATAACCACTCCTTTAAGAATAGGGCTTTCTTTGAGCAACTGAAGCGCCTTTTCACGCCCTCTTTTAGAAAAGGCGAGTCTTTCCCTTACTTCAAGCGAACTAAACTTATGATTTGTGCCAATAACTACAATACTCATTCTATCTTTAGCTCCTCCTCAGTAATCTTTCCTTCTACGATTTTGAATGACCTGACCGACGGATTCTTATTATCTTTTAGGGAGATAATTACATATGATACTTCAGGATACAAGGCAAGCTCCACATCATGGTTTGAAGGATAAGCCTCGCTCGCCACATGCGAATGGTATATCCCAATTATTTCCTCGCCCTTGTTTCTTATCTCCTTCATCACTTTTAATTGTTCCCTGGCGTCCATGAAAAAAGTCTCAGGACTCTTGTCGGAGTTTGTCATCCCATAAACTCTCGCAATTCTTCCTTGGCTACCTGACAATATGCCGCATGCCTCATTAGGAAATTCCTTTTTAGAATGCTCTACCATCTGTTTAACCAAATCTTCGGTAATAGAGATCATCTTTTAACCCCCAAAAGTAAAAGTATAGAATAACAAATTATTATACTTAATATAGGCGTTAGCACCCAAACCTTCAGTATTTTCTTGGTTATAGGATGAAATAGTGTCTCACTATGGTTTTTCTCTTCCTTCGCAGTATGTATTGCCAGAATCGACAAAGAGGAAAACTGAACATAAGGCGCCGGAAGGCCTAAAAGCGAACATGCAATAATAAAAGTACTGACTACCAATGAGACGATTGAGGCCGATATCGTACCCAAGGGAACTATCTCTTTACTTACGGTATTGAGCACTCCTTTGCCTAAGATAAGACCCCCAAAACCAAAGAGCAGGGAAAAAACTAAAAAACCTACGCTTGGACTTACTATATTTGCCGCCATAAGAGGCCCTACGACATTAGCTACATTATTAGTGCCAATTCCAAATGCGCTATAGAAGTCAGTGAAAAGTGTCCACTTTTTAAGCTTAGCCTCATGGCAGAAAAATTTTTCATAGAATCTTAAATTCTTCTGCCGAGGCGGATAAATCTTGCGTGCAATAAAATAAGTAAGAAAATATGATAGGGCAGATATGCCGACCCAGACGAAAATCAAATATCTGATCAGAGAAAAATTTAAAGATTTGAAATAAAGCCCTGCCCCCACAAAAGAACTAACGATAATTATACTTGTCGACTGTGGTATCTTAAGAATATTCGCCAAAAATAATGCGATACAGGCCGAAAAAAGAATCACCAATACCACTGGTTGAGTAATAAGTTCTGGAGCGATAATTTTACTGCTTAATGTCTTTGCAACTCTTCCCCCTACAAGCAAGGCCCCTATAATCACAAATATAGTAAAAAAAACTACGGCCCTATTCTTTTTAATAATGTTACTACCTACACTAGGAGCAAATGAAACCGCTAAGCCTGAGGCCCCCATGTTCATTGCCCAAAATATAGAAATGATTATAAGAAGTAATATCTCAATCAATTTCCCACCTCAAATCCCATCGCCAGCCACATTCTTCAGCGGCCGGGTATGTATCCCGCATTCACCCCCGCATTTACTCGTGCCAATCCAGCGTCCGGCACGTTCATTTTCATCAGTGGTGATCTTTGTGCAAGGAAGGCACCCCAAGGACCTATAGCCTTTGCCATAAAGTGGATTTACCTTTACTCCGTAGAGAGCCAAATATTGCCAAACTTCCCGTTCTTTCCAGATGAGAATAGGGTTTGGCTTAATCAGCCCCTTATCCCGCTCCTCAACCTCTTTAAAATCTGTGCGCGTCCTTCCCTCTGTGCAACGCAGCCCAGTAACCCAGCATGTTACATTCATTTCTTCTATAGCCCTTCTTGTGGGTTCTACTTTTAATATGTCGCAGCACTTATCAGGGTCGGTTTCATAAAGTTTATCAGGAATTTTAACATCGCTTTTGTAAACCTTTATCTCTGGATACCGAGCTACTATCTCCTGCATAAATTGGACAGTCTCTTTCGGCTTAAATCTTGTGGTAACTATAAATCCGCGGATTTTTGGACTAACCTTCTTGGCCAAGTCCCAGACCGTCACTGAATCTTTTCCTAAGCTATTGGCCACAACCAACCCCTCACCGTATTTTTTATAGGCCGCATCTATCAGGGCTAAAGATCTGCCTACCTTTTCTTTAAAATTCAGAGCCTCCACCAACTCCTTTAAATCATCCTTGTTATCGAGCAAGCTCATTTTTACTATCCCCCCTTTACATATAAATATAGTTAAGATATTACATATAAATGATATTTATATATTATAAGCAAAAAAAATTAAATCTGATAAACCATAGCGCCCTCCGTACTCTTGGCTTTATTAGCTATATCTTCAAAATTGACTTTATCCAACACCTTAACCATAGCCCCCTCTACCTCTTTCCAAATAGCCGTAAATACGGATTTTTTCTGAGTTGCAGTATCCGCCAATTGTAAAAGAGGGCCTTTAATCTTACGCATCACTTCGCCTAAGCTTATTTCGCGAGGCGCCTTTGCCAGTCTATATCCTCCTTGTTTGCCTCTCACGCTTTCTACTAGCCCTGCGCTTTTTAGCTGAATTAGAATCTGCTCCAGATATTTAATCGGGATATCTTGTCTCTTGGCTATCGCAGACACCTGAATCAGCGCCCGGCCTGGCCAGTTTAAAGCTAATTCTAAAAGCGCCCTGCAAGAATATTCACTCTCGGCTGAAATCCTCATTTTATCACCGTCTACTTAAGTATGTCTATCAACATAGTAAAGTATATATTATCTTTACTAGTTTGTCAAGAAGAAAACCTTCACCACTTGCGACAACCAGTGAAGGCTTTTAGGCTATGTTAAATTTTTTGTTATGTCCTTATGTTATTGTTAACCGTACAAAAATACACTCCGTCAATTCTTTATCTATTGCAAACTGAGATTGCCCAATTTGGAAAACATATGAAGGAAATTTTTGAATTAAGCCTACCCGACCACCTAAGTATTAGCTTTAGATTTCCAACAAGGGATGTTTAAGAAGCGTACAAATATTTTTCAAGAGCCGGATTGAATAAATTTGCAAGAAACAAAGAGGAAACAAACATATCGTATCTTGGCATAAACCTAAAAATTAAAAAAGAGGCTATGCCAGCTATTGAGCCGAAGATAAAACCTTTTAACCTATCGTATCCGGAGGTCTTTGGTTCAATAAGCATAATGAAGAGAAAAAACCAGCTTATAATCCTAAGAGGATTAATGCCGGAAATAAAAAACAGGCCCATAAAAAAGCTCAAAAAACCTAAGATATGAGAAAACTTTCTATAAGTATAAGCAAAATATAACCCAAAGATTATGATTAAAAAGATATTCGACTCTATGTTCCAGGTGAGCGGTATTTTAAAAAGCGTGGCCGTAAAGAGGCTAAAATTTGCGGGGTTAAAAATGTGCTTATGCTTAAAGCTAATAATATGTTTTGAAAGTATGGCGAGAGTAGAAAAAATGGCAAGGATAAACCAGGGCTGGCGATAGTCTAAGATACCCGAAATGATAAAACCGCTAATAATCGCACTGTTGGGGAAAATTGCCTTTTTAAAGAACCGATTATTTATAAGTAAATCCAAGATGGAACATAATAATACCCCGCTTATTACCCAAATAGCAAACCTAAAACCTTCTTGCGGGGCCTTTATGGCAAAAAGCAAGCCCAAAAGAATAATTACCAGATTCTTGCTGTCTTTTAGGAACTTAATCATTCTTCCACAATTAACTTGCCCTTCATGCTTGAATGGCCTTTCCCGCAATACACAGAACAGACGATATCAAACTTGCCTGCTTTATCAGCGAAGAACTCTATCTTTTTTGCCTCTTGCTTCGTAACAGTAACATTTATGCCATATTCCTTTATATATACTCCATGTGTGACATCGCGCGAGGTTATCACCAGTTTCACTATATCGCCCTTTTTAACTACTACGGGATCC
>DCOU01000088.1:0-9339 GCA_002322525.1 Candidatus Omnitrophica bacterium UBA1562
AATGATACAGCGCGAACCACCTCTTCTACATCTACAGTGGAGGCGATATTTGTTCCGCAATGGCAGAGGAAAACTCCGATTTTCATAAATGAGCCCACAACTTACGGAACGTAAGTTGTATAGGCGAATTTATCCCGAAGCCTGTGCCGTAAATTTCGCAAGAAATTTACTAACGCTTAGGCAAGGGATCTAGTTAAATTAAAAAATCGCCGCTTCTTTTTCCTTCAATAAGGGCATAGGATTAACGATGTGTTTCTGGAAACCCAACTTCTTCGGTTCAATTCCCAGCGCCAGCCCTACTAATTGCGTAAAATAAAATATGGGTATATGGAAATTTTTATTATATTTTTTATTGATCATACCTTGCCTAAGATCCAGGTTTGACTGGCACAAGGGACAAGCAACAACTAAAGCCTCGGCCCCTTCATCATAGGCCATCTGCAATATTTCTCCGGAAAGTTTAAGCACGATATCTGTTTTGGTCAGTGAGAAACTAGCTCCACAGCATTCAGTCTTATATGGCCATTGAATTGGCTCAATGCCAATTGTTTTCATTAAATCATCCATTAAATGCGGCTCTTCTAAATCATCGAGTTTTGTAGCCTCTGGCGGCCGGACTAAAAGGCACCCATAATAACAGGCAACCTTTAAACCCGTCAATTTCTTGGTTACCATCTCACTTAAGTTCTTTAATCCAAAAACATTTACCAAGACATCTAAAAAATGCCTTACATTGACCTCGCCTTTATACTGTTCACCTAAAATCGCGTTAACTTTCTCTCTATGCTCAAGGTCAGTCTCCATAAATTTATTGGCGATTTTCAGCCGATTAAAACAGGCAGCGCAACAGGTAACTACTTCGTATGAATCCATCTTCTTTGCTAATAAGAGATTTTTAACCGGGAGCGCCAAGGATAAAAGATGCATAGTTATATGGGCTGGCGTAGCACCACAGCATACCCAGTCAGGAATTTCAATGAGTTCTATACCCAACGCATTGGCTACTTCTTTTGTTGAGAGGTCATATTCTTTTGCCGTTGAATGTAAGGAGCAGCCTGGGAAATAGGCGTATTTCACTTTAGCCTTTCTATTTTGCTAATAAATTTTCGGGATAAATTCAAAAATATAAGTTTGGGATGCAAAAGGTTATCTCTTCTGGCCCTACCCAACTTACCCGACTTTCTAAATATCTTCCTTAACTCTTTTAGGTTTCTAATTCCCTGAGGGAATATTCCTATTTTTTGCTTGAGGAACATCTTTGGCGCTAATGAAAAATCCTTGAAGAATTCACCGCTTAAAAGATTAAACATAGCAATAAGGCCCATCTCATAAAGCCTTCCGAACAATTCAATATTCCTTAGGAATATTTTGTTAAAAAGAGGTATTTCAGTTTCATCCAGAGGTATCATGTGCTTCTTATAAGCGCGCCTCCTGAGGTAATCCATAATTTCAGCAATATCGATTTCACGCGGGCATCTTACTGTACAGGTAAGGCAAGAGGCGCAAAGCCAGATAGTTTTACTGGATAAAACTTGCTCTTCCATGCCTAATTGAACCATCCTGATGATTTGGTTGGGTAGGTAATCCATCTGGAAGGATATCGGGCAGCCGGCAGAACATTTACCGCATTGATAGCAACGGCTAACCTTTTCGCCGCAATCCTTCTCGAGAGTTTTTAGAAAGGGGGATCTGATTGTGTCATGCGAAATGAACCACTTCATCGGCAGGAAAAAGTATCTTATTTAATCAGGAATTAAACAGCTTAAACTATCTGTGGTTAATGGTATTTATTATATGTATTTTCGAATTATCCACAAGTGCCAAAAGTCCTTTTTAATCAAAATAAAAAGACCTAGATTTCTCTAGGTCTTTAGTCCTACAATTTACCGGATTTATACTTAAACTAAACTATATTAAATCTTTTTATCTAAAGCGTAAATGGCAGCCTGGGTGCGGTTGTTGACGTGCAGGGTCTGAAAGATACTGCTGATATGGTTTTTGACTGTTTTCTCAGTAATACCTAATTTTTTAGCGATCTCCTTATTCGTGCCCCCTAGGGCAATTAAGCGCAGGATCTCCTCTTCTCTTTCGGTAAGGCCGCTATAGAATTTATCGCCTTCTTTTATCTTTCTTTTATCCAACAAAGCGAATTCTTTTAAAACCTTAGTGGCTATCACCGGCTGAATCAGCGCCTCGCCTTTAGAGACACTACGGATTGCTTCTATTAAGTCATCGAAAGAGACGTCCTTTAATAGGTATCCCATTGCGCCTGCTTTAATTGCCGCAAAGATGTGGGGTTCGTCTTCATATACGGTAAGAATAATTATACCGGCGCTGGGCAGTAACTTTTTAATCTTATAAGTAGCGGTAACTCCGTCCATTTTAGGCATCCCGATATCCATCAATACTATATCTGGCCCTGCCTTCTTTAACATCTCCAGCATCTCCAAGCCATTATTAGCCTCTCCTACAACTGTAATATCGCCTTCTAACTCTAAGAGTTTCCTGATGCCCTGGCGAAACAGGGTATGGTCATCGCAAAGAAATACTCTTATATTGCTCATTTCCTCAGCTCTCTTTTCTCTTAAATGGGATATTCACCGAAACCTCAGTTCCTTGTTTGGATACGGAATTAATGGCCAAAGCACCCCCCAGAGAAGTTGCCCTCTGACGCATGCTGACCAAGCCCAATTTCTCAAAACCTGAAGCAGACAGCTCGGCCTCATTAATATCAAAACCCTGGCCATCATCTTTAATATGGACCGTTAATTCATTGTTACGGTTACATTCCAAACGTAGCTCTACATTATTTGCCTGGGCGTGCTTTCTTATGTTATTAAGCGCCTCTCTTATTATATAGAAGATAGGCTTTGTTTTATCCAAAGGGATATTATCAATAGCACCGGAAATATCCAATTGAACACTGATATCGTTCTCTTTTTGATAATTCTTTACATAACTGCTCAAGTGGTCTAATAAGTTAAAATCCGTTTCATGAGGTAATTTAAGGTCGGATATCACCTGACGCGTCTTATTCAAGGCGTCTCGGGCGCTCTCCGTAAGAATCTCCAGCTCCGCAAGGACCCTTGGCGGGTCTATTTTGAGAAGCTTCTCGCAAAGCTCAATTCTTTTTATAATGTTGGCTATATCCTGGGCACAGCCATCGTGAATGTCCAGAGCGATTCTTTCCCTCTCCTTATACTGTGTAAGCCGCTCTACTTCTCTTACCATCTGGTTTAGGTGACTGGACATATCATTAAAGGCAGAGGCCAAAAGGCCAATCTCATCTTTGGCCTGGACATCTATATGGGTGGAAAAATCGCCTTTCTGGATGGATTGGGTGGCTTTAACTAGTTTAGAAATTGGCCTGGTTATTAAAGAAGAGACTTTATAAGCCAAAAATATGCCTATTACCATAATTAGAAGGGTAATACCCATAAATACGAGATTGATAGCATTAATGGTTTTTTGAATCCTATTTTGTAGAATCCCGATGCGCACTTGTCCGAGTAAACTTTTTTCTAGAAGGATAGGGACGGCGATATCATAGATAAACCCCAATTGGGTGTCTAATGTCTGGATATTAAATTCTTTTCCTCCTATAAGATTATTGACTTTGGTTAAACCTACAGGAAATCCCTGGTTAAATGTGTGCGCAAGAATGCGACCTGAAGAATCAATAATAAATACATAGGCAATATCCGTATCCAGTCTTTTCTCGTCTTCTACCAATTTTTTCAATCGTAAGGTATTCTGGGTCAAAACATCTACAAGGCTATTAGCAGCAATACTTCGGCTCAAGCTTATGCCTTTGTGTTGAAATTCTGTTTTTAATACCTTCAGTAAGATTGTATGGGTAATCAACGCTATGGTTAATCCTAGTAATAAAAGAAGCGCAATCATGCCCAGCAGGATTTTCTTACGCAGTCCCCAGTTAACTGACAAACTCTTGATTTTATTTATACTACTTAGATTCTTGAACATAGCCTGCTTTCTCAAAACCCATATCAGGCCGCTTATAATATGGGTAGGTATTTAAATCTATTCCCAATGCGTTTATTATATCATAGAGATGACGATAATCTTCATCTTGCGTCTCGATGAACCTAGTTGCACCACCTAAAGATTCTAAGACAGACCTGGCCTCTGGATCATTATTTAAATTTAACAAGATATCTTTTAATTTATTTTTCAAGCTAGGATCTAATTCTTTACTTACGCATAGGGCATTGGAAGGAACGGGTTGCGAGGCCGATAAAACCACCAATTTTTTCTCTAAATCCGGATTTTCCTTGATAACTCTTTGATATACAAGGTCTTTCGGAGTAGCTACATCCGCTTCATCTCTTAAAAGGGCAAATATTGCTTTATCATGACTTTCCGCAAAGATAATCTTAGAAAAGTACGCTTCTAATTTATTAATTCCGTGTTCTTTAAAGTAATATAAAGGATACAGGTATCCTGCATAAGTTGCTTGATTTACTAAAGCCAATCTCTTACCCCGCATATCCGCTATATTTTTTATATTGCTATCCTCTCTAACCACAATAAGACCCCTATATGTTGAAGTCCCTTGATAATCAGGACGAGCAAGAGGCTCGACTCCTGCTTTGACATGGGTAAGCGCATAACTAAAACTACCAAAAAAGGCAGCATCTAATTGTTTATAGATAAATTTATCGCATACCTCGCCATAGTTATCCAGATATATAAGAATTACTTTCAGATTTAATTTTTTACTCAAGTATTCTGCTAATGGCCCGTATCGTGCTGCCATTTTCCGAATATCTTGTTCGGGTATAAGCCCTATTTTTATTCTTAAAGGCTCCTGGTCATTTTTTATCTCTTCTCTCTTATTTAAATCAACTTTCTTAATATCTTCGCGGTTATCGCAACCAACAAAAGAAAATATAGATATACAAATAAATGCCAAAATATATAGTCTCTTCATAAATCGAGAAAATCGCCTTCCCGCCTTTGACGGGATCCGCTATAGGCGTGATCGACGATAACTTTAAGCGATTTTCGCTAGTGGTATAGGAAAGTGTTTTATCCAGAAGGGATAGACCTTCCTAAACCTTTAAAGGAAGGGTCTTATATTTTCCTGTACCATAAAAAATATCTTTGCTGTTTATTCTACAATATCACCTACTATCGATTCCACTTTAATACCAACTCTTTCTAAATATTTCCCTGCCTTTTCTAAATTCTTCTTTGTGCCGCTTAATTCTAAGGTTACTTCACCCATGGTCTCAGTAACCTTCGCCCTTCGGATATTGGGAATAACATTGTATTTCTTCGCCATAGTATAAATCACTGGTTTTTTAATCAGTTGTTGTGGAAATACTAAATGCACCATTTTCTTAGGCATTTTATTTACTCCTTTCTTCAATGAGCAGACAATTTACGGAGTGTAACGACGTAAATTGTAGCTGCCTCGTTAACTAATCTCCAGCGTCTGCGAATTGAATACTTGACAATTTTTGAGCCAAGGGTTGCATTCAATACTTAGCACATTTCAAAAATTGTCAAGTATCAAATTCAGCCATAAACTTACATTCACTTCGTTCTGTAAGTTTAGGCTTCATTTGACTCCTTTCTTCTTAGTTGGCAAAATTCCTCATAATCTATTAACTTCGTTATTGTGGGATTTTCGCTACAGATTGGACACTTTGAATCTCGAGGTACTTTTACCTGTCTAAAGCTTGAATCCAAGGCATTAAAAACCAAAAGTTTTCCGGCTAAGAGATTACCCACGCCCAATATATATTTTAATACTTCATTAGCCTGAATAGTGCCGATTACACCGGCAACTGCCCCTAAAATACCCGCTTCCTGACAGCTCGGCACAAGCCCGGGCGGAGGCGGCTCAGGAAAAAGGCACCTGTAACAGGCGCTTACCCCCGGGATAATGGTTATTGCCTGACCATCAAATCTAAATATCCCGCCGTGGGATAAAGGCTTCTTGGAAAAAACGCAGGCGTCGTTAACCAAATATCTTGTAGGAAAATTATCCGAGCCATCTACAATTATATTATATTCCTTTATAATATCTAAAATATTTTCAGAAGTAAGCCGCAGTTTATAGGGAATAATTTCTATATCGGTATTTATGGCGCAAAGCCTTTCTTTTGCAGATTCTACTTTTGGCCTGCCCACATCCTTTGTGGCATGCAAAATCTGCCTCTGTAAGTTATTCAGTTCCACTGCATCTGAATCAACAATGCCGATTCTGCCTATTCCTGCTGAAGCCAAATATAAAGCGCAAGGCGAACCCAGGCCTCCTGCGCCAATAATTAAGACTTTTGCCTTAAGTAGTTTCTCCTGGCCTTTACCTCCTACGTTAGGCAGGATAATCTGCCGGCTATAACGCTCTATCTGGTCGTCTCTTAGATTCATTTTGCACCCCCGGCAATTGCAGGTATAATGGAAACTTCATCTCCGTCTTTTAATAGAGTCTTATCCAAATTAAGAAAACGGATATCCTCCTCATTTACGTATATATTTATAAATCTTCTCAATCCGCCTTTTTCGTCGCAAAGCCGCGATTTTATCCCCGGGAAATTCTTTTCCAGGTTTTCGATTAATTCTCGAATGTCTCTCGCCTCTGCTAACACATCTGCTTTGTCTTTAGTTAATTTTTGTAAAGGTGTAGGTATCCTTACTTTTATTGACATTTTTACCTCCGGGTTACATTCTCTTCAAAGGAAGCCAGGTTTGGTTTTATTTTGACGGGTTTTCCGATTCTTTCACTGACTGCCTCTTGAGTCTTCAGGCCATTACCGGTTATACAAACAACTATTGATTCATCTTTAGGAATTTTTCCTTGCTCTATTAACTTCTTGGTAACTCCTAAAGTAACGCCGCCTGCTGTTTCAGTAAATACCCCCTCAGTCTGGGCTAATAATTTTATTGCCTCTACAATTTCATCGTCGGATACGTCTTCGCCATTACCTCCGGATTCTTTCACCACTCCTACTGCATAAACGCCGTCAGCGGGATTGCCTATGGCTAAGGATTTAGCAATGGTATTCGGCTTGACCGGCTTAATAATCTCCAAATTCTCTTTAATTGCTGTCACGATAGGCGCGCAACCAGTTGCCTGGGCAGCGTAAATTTTAGTATCAACCTTACTAATAAATCCTAATTTGTGAAATTCCTTTATGCCTTTATAAATTTTTGTAATAAGAGAGCCTCCTGCGCAAGGGACAATAATATGTTTTGGGGTCTTCCAACCTAATTGCTCTACTATCTCATAACCATATGTCTTTGAGCCTTCAGCATAAAAGGGCCGGATATTTATATTCACAAATGCCCATTTATATTTATTGGCTATCTCTGAACAGAGCCTGTTTACCTGGTCGTAGTTTCCTTCTACAGCCACTAAAACCGGGTGATAGATAAGCGTTGCGATAACTTTTCCCAATTCCAAATCCGCAGGAATAAATATATACCTTTTAAGGTTTGCCTTTGCCGCCTGGGCAGCTAGGGAATTAGCTAAGTTTCCGGTAGAAGCGCAGGCAACTGTGTCAAAACCAAATTCTTTTGCCTTTGAAAGCGCAACTGCCACCACCCTGTCTTTAAATGAAAGCGTGGGATGATTAGCTGAATCGTCTTTTATATAGAGTTCTTTTACGCCCAAAGCCTTTTCTAAATTCCTGGCGCGAAACAAAGGCGTAAACCCTGAATCCAGGCCGTCTGTGGGCTTGCCGTCTATAGGTAAAAGCTCCCTATATCGCCAAAGGTTTGGGGCCCTAGATAAGATTTCTTTTTTGCTAAGGATTTTTTTAATTTTTGCGTAGTCGTAATCCACTTCCAACGGCCCAAAACAATATTCACAGACATATAACGCTTGCTTAGGATACGGCCTGCCACACTCCCTGCACTTTAATCCTTTTACATAACTCATTCTCTTTACCTCATACTTTCTTTACGACTAATCTCCAATAATTTTTTATTTGCTCTACCTTTAAAATCTGGTGGCCTTCCTCTTTAACGCTTGCCGTCACATTGGCAATGGGCTCACCGTCATCCAACAAAACCTCTAATATCGAGCCCGCTGCCATACCCTCCAACGTCAATTTTGTCTTAACAAAGTTAAGCGGACAAGGCACGCCTTTTAAATCTAAATGCTGGTCGATTCGGATTTCATTCATAGAATTTCCTTTTTTATTGTTTCTAGATCCTGCCTTTCCAAGGCTTCGCCGAATCGTTCCCCAATTTCGGCAATTCGGTTATAGCAGCGAATGGTATTTTTAATAATCTTTGGGATTTGTTTCTCATCTACAAAATCGGCAATTTTTATTCCAAATTTCGGAAAACGGCCTACTTTTCCGCCGACGTAAACGGCAAAACCAGTTTTCTTCAGCTTCCAGGCATTGACCGGACAGACTCGGATACAATCACCTTCAAAAAAGCAGTTTTCTTTTCTATATACCGGCCTTTTATCTTTATCCATAACAATAGCAGGCTCTCTCTTTCCCCTCCCGCAGACTTTTTCGCAGACCTTCGCGCATAAAGTACAACCGATGCATTTACCCAAATCCACCTCAGGCTCTCCTTGTGCCAGAAAACCAAGGTCGTTCTCCTGCGCCTTGGCGCAGGAATTAAGACAGCCGCTGATTGCCACTTTGAATTTTTTCGGAACATCCTTTCCAAAAGCTACGCGATCCAATTTTTGGGCGAGCTGTTCTGTGTCTACAAACCCGAATCGGCATACGCTGGAACCGGGACAGGCAATAAGGTTTCTTGAACGAGGACCACAGGCGCCCCTTAAAACACCAGATTTCTTCAGATCCTTTAGTAATTTCGGAATATTGTTTATATGAATCCAGGGGATCTCTATCCCTTGCCGAGTAGATACGTGAATATAATCCCGGCCGTATTTCTTGGCTATCACAGAGTACTTCTTTAATATATCCGCCTTTAAATAGCCTCCGGGAATGCGGGTGCGCAGAATAAAGTAATCTTTCTGCTTCTGTTTTATAATGCCGCCTGTCCTTAATTCTTGCAACTCGGTATCTGTATAAATTTTCTTTGCCATAAAATACCTCCAATACGCTCCAATTAAGCCTCAAAATACTGCTGCATAGAAAAGTATCTTTCTCCTGTGTCTGGCAATATCACAACTACAGTTTTGCCTTTACCTAATTCCTTAGCTATCTTTAATGCCGCCCAAACAGCGGCTCCGGCCGAGATACCTACGAACAACCCTTCTTCTTTAGCCAGCCTGCGGGAAGTACTAAATGCTTCATTGTCATCGACAGTAACTATTTCATCGATAATCTCTCTATTTAAAATATCGGGAACGAACCCTGCGCCGATACCCTGAATTTTATG
>DCOU01000088.1:9406-9811 GCA_002322525.1 Candidatus Omnitrophica bacterium UBA1562
TGCGCCGATACCCTGAATTTTATGCGACCCTGGTTCTTTTCCGGAAAGAACAGCGCTGCTCTTCGGTTCAACCGCGATTATTTTTATTCTTGGGTTCTTCTTTTTCAGAACTTCTCCCACTCCGGTTATTGTTCCGCCCGTGCCCACACCTGCAACAAAAGCATCGATCTGGCCATCCGTAACTTTCAATATTTCCTGGGCCGTAGTCTTTCTGTGAACCTCTGGATTTGCCTCATTTTTAAATTGCTGAGGCATAAAACTGTTCGGAATTTTCTTTAAAAGCTCTTCTGCCTTTTTAATTGAGCCAAGCATACCATCTACCCCTGGCGTGAGCACTACCTCTGCACCATAAGATTTAAGTATGTATATCCTCTCTAAACTCATTGTCTCGGGCATAGTAAGAAT
>DCOU01000088.1:9879-10471 GCA_002322525.1 Candidatus Omnitrophica bacterium UBA1562
CATTGTCTCGGGCATAGTAAGAATACACTTATAGCCCTTGATTGCTGAAACCATTGCCAGGCCTATCCCAGTATTACCGCTCGTGGGTTCAATTATGGTGGCACCTGGTTTAAGCAAACCTTTATCTTCAGCATCTTCAATCATTGAAAGGCAGATTCTATCCTTTACGCTTCCCCCAGGGTTAAAAGACTCTAATTTCGCAAGAATTTCTGCAGAACCTCCTCCCGCAATCTTATTGAATCTTACCATAGGAGTCTGACCTATTAATTCTAATACATTTTCTGCCACTCTATCCGAAAAAGGCGAACCTCCACCCATATAGTAAACAAACTCTAGCCTATCGTTTGGCTTAAGCTGGGTAGCTTGATACTTATCTTTACCAATGATTTCATTGTTCAATTCCACAGTAACAACTTCGGGCCTAATCTTTTTAGCGTCCAAAAGCATTGATATACTCGTACCGCTCTCAATTTCTTCTTTCTTTCCATTTAAATAAATTATTATAGCCATCTTAGTCCCTCCTCGAATTTTATCTCAGCCATCTTAAATCCTCCTAAAATTCTCGTCGCCGGCCTGCCTCACATCTCGGCAG
>DCOU01000088.1:10592-12444 GCA_002322525.1 Candidatus Omnitrophica bacterium UBA1562
CTTATTCGTCGCACCAGCACCCTTAAATTTTCTATGACTTTACCAGCAGCCATTAAGGTATTTTTTATATCTGTCTGTGTATGCGCAGTAGATAAAAAATTGGCCTCGAATCCTGATGGAGAAAGGTAAACTCCTTCTTTTAAAAGGCTGTGATAGAATCTTTTAAATAATTTCAGGTCCTGTCTCAATGCAGTCTTGTAATCTGTCACATCTTTATCGGTAAAGAATATACTAAACATAGAACCTATGTGATTGACTTTAATCTTTATTTGATATTCTCTGGCTTTTAACTCTAAATACTGGCTCAATTCTTCGGCTTTTTTTTGCAAATCATTATAAGGGTTATTTTCTTTAAGTAACTTTAAAGTGCTTATCCCTGCAGTAACGACTATGGGATTACCTGACAGCGTGCCTGCTTGATAAACACTACCCTCCGGAGCCAAATACTGCATAATTTCTCTCCTTCCTCCAAAAGCACCCACAGGTAGACCTCCGCCGATAATTTTGCCTAAACAAGTTAAATCTGCTTTTACGCCAAAACAACCTTGAGCACCGCTATATGAGAGGCGAAAACCAGTAATAACTTCATCAAAAATAAGGATAATGCCGTATCTATCAGCGACCCTTCTTAATCCTTGCAAAAAATCTACATCAGGTAAAACCACTCCACAATTTGCCTGCACCGGTTCAACAATTATCGCGGCTAAATCTTTTTGAAACTTTTTTGCCGTTTCTTTGACTTTCTTTAAATTATTAAAAGGCAAAACAATTGTATGCTTAGTAAAATCTTTTGGAACGCCGAAACTTTCAGGTATACCCAACGTAGCCTGACCTGAACCTGCTTTTACCAAAAGATAATCTGCATGGCCGTGGTATGCGCCTGCAAATTTTATAATTTTATCTTTTTTTGTATAGGCGCGGGCAAGCCTAATTGCGCTCATTACTGCTTCTGTGCCGGAATTAGTAAGTCTAATCTTCTCTATAGAAGGTATTGCCTCTACAATAAGTTTTGCCAATTCTGTCTCTAATTTAGTAACTGTGCCAAAACTCGTGCCTCTTCTTATAGCTTCCCTTAAAGCCCCAACTATTTTGGGATGGGTATGGCCTAAAATCAAAGCCCCCCAACTCATGCAGTAATCGATAAATTCTCTGCCGCATTCGCCATAGATTTTTGAACCATTAGCATGTTTTACGAAAATGGGATATCCGCCTACAGCCTTAAATGACCTCACCGGGCTGTTTACGCCACCTGGGATATACTTCTTTGCTTCCTCAAATAAATTTTTTGCGATACTTAACACAGCCATTTCCCAACCTCTTTCCCGAAATAACTAATGATGAAATCCGCCCCAGCCCTTTTTATGGAGGTAAGGACCTCAAGAGCTAACTCTTTCTCCTTCGTTTTATCGCCTTCGCTTAACTTTTTTATTGCACTATACTCTCCACTTACATTATATGCAGCTATAGGTATATTGAATTTCTGTTTTGCCCTATAGATAATATCCAAGTAAGCTAAAGCGGGTTTAACCATAACTATATCTGCACCTTCCTCAATATCCTGTTTTATTTCTCGTAAAGCTTCATTTGCGTTTCTAAAATCCATCTGGTAACTCTTTCTATCGCCGAATTGAGGAGTAGAACTTAATGCCTCTCTAAACGGACCATAGAAATTCGAGGCATACTTAGCTGAATAGCCCAATATTCCTACATCTTTGAAACCTTTTTTATCCAAGGCTTGTCTAATTGCCCTAACCTGGCCATCCATCATTGCGGAAGGCGCCACAAAATCAACTCCTGCTTCAGCGTGTGAAAGAGCAATTTTAGCCAGAATTTTAAGGCTTGCATCATTATC
>DCOU01000051.1:0-1798 GCA_002322525.1 Candidatus Omnitrophica bacterium UBA1562
AAAGAGTTCGTCTTGTTTTTCGTATTTGATACCGAAATGCTCGAAGGCTAATTTTGTGGCAACTCGACCGCGCGAGGTGCGTTTTATATATCCGGCTTTGAGTAAATACGGCTCTATAGTATCTGCGATAGTGTCAACTTCTTCGTTAAGGCTGGCAGCAAGGGATTCTATGCCTACCGGCCCGCCGCCAAAAGATTCCAGCATCAATTTTAAAACCTTGCGGTCTATCTCATCAAGGCCTGCTTTATCGATACGCAACTCATCCAAGGTTTTTTCTGCAACCTCAAGATTTACTTTATCTATTCTAGATACCTGCGCGTAATCTCTAATGCGGCGCAATAATCTATTGGCAATACGCGGAGTCCCCCGAGCACGCCGGGCAATCTCCAAAGCTGCTTCTTCGTCTATATTCATACCTAAAATTTTTGCAGAATGTTTTATAATCCTGGATAAATCCTCTATGAGATAAAAATCCAGATGATAAAATATACCAAACCTCCCCCGCAATGGCGCGGCTAATAAACCTGTCCTCGTAGTAGCGCCCACCAAGGTAAAAGGTTTAAGATTAAATTTTATGGTCCTGGCATATTGGCCCTTGTCAATCACAAAATCAATCTGAAAGCTCTCCATTGCCGGATAAAGAAATTCTTCCACTACCTTAGAAAGCCGGTGAATTTCATCAATAAAAAGTATATCGCCACTTTCCAGATTAGTTAATATGCCGATAAGGTCGCCTGCGCGCTCAATAGCCGGCCCGGAAGTAGCTGTTATCTTTGTGCCCATTTCATGGGCAATAATATGGGCTAAACTGGTCTTGCCTAATCCGGGCGGGCCGCTTAAAAGAATATGTTCAAGCGGTTCTTTTCTCTGCTTAGTAGCAGTTATGCAAACCTTGAGATTATCCGTTATCTCTTTTTGCCCCACAAACTCTGTGAGCCTGCGCGGCCTTAAAGAGATATTTAAAACAACGTCTTCTTCGGTTTCTCCAACCTTATCAATGGCTTTAGTACCTTCAAATAGCTTATGTCTTGTTTCTTCTGTCATAAGGTATGATATTTTCCTTATTCCTGATAATCTCTATTTCCTGAAATAACCCTTTTTGCCGTGCAATAATCTCTTTCAGCTTAATTAATTCTAATATGGCTAAAAAGGTAACGACTATCTCGAGCTTATTTTTTGCTTTGGTAAATAACTCAGAAAGGCGTAAGGTTGTTAAGGCAAGTAGCATATGTAAAATATCGTGGACTTTTTCTTCAACGGTAAATTCATCTTTAATGACCTCGTAGAATAATTCCTTAGGAACGCCTTCTAATGCCTGAGAAAATGCAGTAATTAAATCAAAGAGGCTTGCCTCAAAATATACTTGATTGTCTTCGGGGATCTCTTGTGCGAGTGATTTTGGCCGTTTAAATACATCGCGTTGATCAGTCTCCCTTTCTCTTAGGTTTTGCGCTATCTCTTTAAACTTTTCATATTCTAACAGCCGTTTTACTAATTCTGCCCTGGGGTCTTCCTGCACTTCGGATGTTCCTTGAGACTCTTCCAGCGGCAATAGCATCTTGGATTTAATCTGCATAAGAGTAGCTGCCATTACCAGAAATTCACCGGCGATATTTAAATTAAGCAGCCGCATAATATCCATATACTTAAGGTACTGCTCGGTTACCTCGGCAATAGGGATATCATATATATTTAGATGGTCTTTCTTTACTAAATATAAAAGCAGGTCCAGGGGCCCTTCAAATATCTCTAACTTTATTTTGTAGCTCATTAAATGAGCCCATAACCCCACACCCAG
>DCOU01000051.1:1914-6507 GCA_002322525.1 Candidatus Omnitrophica bacterium UBA1562
TAACCCCACACCCAGTTACTACGTAGAGACGCTACTATGTATCTGGGTGTGGGGTGTCCTCACTTTAAATTAAGTAAACCCTTTACCTCGGATAGAGTCTTAGATGCGAAGCAGCCTGCCTGTTTTGAGCCTTGCTCTAATATCTTAAATATTTGTTTTTTATTTTTGAGAAGTTCATTCCTCTTTTTTTGAATAGGTTCTAAAAACTTAATCAGGATTTCGGCTAATTCTTTCTTACAGTCAGTGCAACCAATCTGGGCCTTGCGGCAGAGTTCATCGATTTCTTTCTTTCTCTCAGGCGCAAATACTGCATAGTAACTGTGCACATTACAAGTCTCGGGGTGCCCGGGATCATTGAGCCTGATTCTCAAAGGGTCAGTAAACATACTTTGAACTTTCAGGCGGATATTCTTAGGCTCTTCGGAAACGGCGATAAAATTATTATAACTCTTGCTCATCTTGCGGCCATCAAGCCCTAAAATCCTGGGCGTCTTGGTTAAGAGTGCCACTGGTTCAGGAAAGATATTTTTTTTATAAACCCCGTTAGAAAATTTTGCATCAATGGAAATACTTTTTCTAACGGGGTAAAGGTTGTTAAACCTTCTGGCGATCTCCCTGGTTAACTCTAAATGCGGAAGCTGGTCTTCGCCGACCGGAACGACATGGGCCTTATAAAGCAGAATATCCGCAGCCTGTAAAACCGGGTATCCCAGGAAACCAAAAGTACTTAAATCACGGTTGGTTATCTCGCGCAGTTGTTCTTTATATGTGGGGCAGCGCTCAAGCCAGCCTAAAGGAGTGATAACAGAAAAAATCATATATAATTCAAGGTGTTCTTTCACATGCGATTGAATAAAAATAGTGGATTTACTAGGAGAGATGCCGCAGGCAAGCCAATCAATAACATTATTGATAAGATTTTCTTTTAAATCCTCTGGGCTTGCATATTCCGACATCAGCGCATGCCAGTCTGCAATCATAAAGAAACATTCATATTCATCCTGTAGTTTTACCCAGTTATCTAATGCGCCAACCAGATGCCCTATGTGCAACGGGCCTGTCGGCCGCATCCCGCTCAATAATCGTTTCTTAGTCATTAAAATTGCTCCCTTGCTCTATTGTTATATTGTTCTATTGTTTTATTGTCAAGAAGGTTTAACGATATAGCAGTATAACAATACAACAATTTACGGTTTTATAGTTTGCGCGCTATTTTTTCTATATCGTAAGCCTCGATTATATCGCCTTCTCTGATATCTCCAAAGCCACTCAAAGTTATACCGCAATCAAATCCTTCTTGAACCTCCCTTACATCATCTTTAAAACGCTTTAAAGAGGAGAGTTTTCCCTCAAATATAACCTCGCCATTTCTTACTAAGCTAAGAGAAGCCGTGCGATTAATTTTGCCTTTAGTTACAAAACAACCTGCTACAATTCCTGCGCGCGATAATTTAAAAACCTTCCTTATCTCAACCCTGCCCAAGAAGACCTTTTTTAATTTTGGCTCAAGCATACCTTCTAAAGCTGCCTTTATATCATTAGCTAATTCATAAATAATATTATACTGCCTTATATCTACACCTTCTTTAACGCCTAATTCTTTAGCGCCCGCCTCTACCTCGACATGGAATCCTAATATAAGGGCATCTGAAGCTATAGCCAATATCACATCCGATGTATTTATACTGCTCACGCCTTCATGTATAATATTCCATTTTATTTCTTGAGACTGTAACTTATTTAATGTCTCTTTTATTGCCTCAAGCGAACCCTGCACATCTGCTTTCAGAATCAACCTTAATTCCTTGATTTTGCCTTCTTGTATTTGAGAATGCAAATCTTCCAGGCTAATTCTTTTGACTGCCTTTATCTGTTGCTGTCTTTCATTCTCCTGCCGCTTCAATGCCAACTCTCTTGCCACTTTTTCATCATCAATAACGAAGAACTGTGCTCCTACCCTGGAGATGCCCGATAAACCGGAAACCTCAACCGGAAAAGAAGGGCCAACGCTAGTTACAGATTGACCGCGATCATTATACATCGCCTTGATCTTGCCGTAATATTTATCCGCGATTATTACTTCACCTAAATGTAAGGTACCATTTTGCACAAGTAAGGTTGCTACCGGGCCCCTGCCTTTAGACAACTTTGCCTCTATAACCACGCCGCGAGCTAATCTGTCAGGGTTTGCTTTTAACTCTAACATCTGAGCCTCTAAAATTATCATCTCTAATAAATCATCGATTCCCTGCCCGGTTTTTGCTGATACAGATACAGTAATAGTCTTACCGCCCCAGTCCTCGGCAGCAAGGTTAAGTTTGGCAAGTTGTTTTTTAACCCGATCAATATCAGCCTGAGGTTTATCGATTTTATTTATGGCGACAATTATCGGCACACCGGCAGCACGCGCATGGTCTATGGCTTCCTGGGTCTGAGGCATAATTCCGTCATCTGCAGCAACTACTAAAACAACGATATCGGTAACACCGGCTCCGCGCGCACGCATGGCAGTAAAAGCTTCGTGGCCCGGCGTATCCAAAAAAGTAATCTCGCCGTGCGACAGAAGAACCTTATAAGCACCGATATGCTGAGTAATACCTCCGTATTCGGATTCCGCAACTTTAGTTTTTCGAATGGCATCCAAAAGCGAAGTTTTGCCATGGTCAACATGGCCCATAAAGGTGACTATGGGCGAACGGGGCTGTAAAAGTTCATCCCTATCTTTCTCTTGGTGTATGCGCAAAGCCAATTCTTCCTGGCCAGGCGCCTTTTTTATCTGGTAACCGTATTTCTGGCAGGCTTTCACTACTGCCTGCTCTTCTAAAGTCTGATTTATACCCGCCATTAAGCCCAAACCCATTAAGGTTTTAATTAAAAGGGAGGGTTTCTCTTGTAATTTAATGGCTAAATCTTTTACTATAATCGGCAGATTTAATTCTAATGTCTTCAGTGCTACCGCAGGCTGTTTTACCGGTAATGGTTTCTCTTCTATAGGCGGCTTTTCTACTTTTTTAGGAATTATTTTGATTTCCTCTACTGTGGGAGGCCGGCTTTTCTTAGAGATCGCCTTAAGTTCCTCGACCACAGAAGCCTGGGATGGCAATGGCTTTTGTTCTACAACCGGCTTTTCTTCCTTTTTGATGACTTTCCTGGGGGAGATTATTTTTTCTTTAATTATCTCTCGCGGAATAATTGTGGGTTTAGGTACAGTTGTCAGATGAGGTTTAATCTTTGCTATTTTGCGTGCCTTACGAACAACTTGGTGAGCTGATTTCTTAGGCAACTTAGGTTTTGTTGCCTTGCGCGTTATCTTTTTCTTCTCTGTGCCTGGCGTCTTTTTCTTAAGTTTAGTCTTTTTTTCTTTTATCTTTGCCATGGAATATTATTTTTTTTGGGCCTGTTTTGCCTCACTCAAAATCTTTTTTGCTTTCTTCTCTCCGATACCCTTTATTTTCATCAAATCTTTAATATCAGCCTGCAAAATATCTTTCATAGTCTTAAATCCGGCTTCATGAAGGCTCTGGAGGGTCTTCTCTCCCACGCCGGACAACTGCTCTAATGAGGCTATTTCTTTTTCTTCTTTTTCTATTTTTTCCTCTTTTTCTTTTGGTGCTACACCTGCCGTAGCTTTTGTGCGTATATCCAATTCCCAGCCAATAAGACGAGAAGCAAGCCTGACGTTCTGGCCGTGTTTGCCGATAGCGAGCGACAGCTGGTCGTCGTCCACAATAACTTCTGCCTTAAGATTATCTTTATCTAATTTTATCTCGGATACCTTCGCAGGCGATAGTGCTGCTTTTATATATTCCCTTATATCATCGCTATAGCGCACAATATCGATTTTCTCGCCTTGCAATTCATTCACAATATTCCTGATGCGATTACCGCGCATGCCCACACAGGCGCCCACAGAATCAACCTTTTCGTTTTTGGACCAAACCGCAATCTTGCTGCGCGCTCCCGGCTCTCGCGCTATAGACTTTATCTCAACTATGCCTTCATAAATTTCAGGGATCTCTAAGTCAAATAGTTTCTTGAGCAGATTTGGATGCGTGCGCGAGAGAATTATCTGCGGCCCACGCGTATCTTTCTTTACTTCTACGACATATGTGCAGATACGCTGGCCCTGCCTAAATTCCTCTTTAGGAGACTGTTCGCGCTTCAGGAGAATCCCTTCTGTTTTACCTAAGAGATCAACTATGATATTGCCTTTATCAAACCTATATACCGTGCCGCTTACAATCTCACCCACTTTGCCTTGAAACTCATTAAACACAACATCCTTCTCTGCCTCGCGTATCTTTTGTATAATTACCTGCCTGGCTGTGGAAGCAGCAATGCGGCCAAAGTCTATGGAGGTAATCTCTTCTTTATTTCTAAAGGCCCTGATTTTCCCGGTATTGCGGTCGAGTTCTATTTTTAATTCTTCATCGGGCTTGATATTGAGGGTTCGGCGCGCAGCGCTTACCAGCGCGCTTTCCACAGCCTCGATAAGAACTTCTTTCTTTATTCCTTTTTCTCTTTCCATCTGATCCAATATAGCTAACAATTCTTGACTCATAATAATCTCCGGTCCTTGCGATACTGCTCTGT
>DCOU01000146.1:0-332 GCA_002322525.1 Candidatus Omnitrophica bacterium UBA1562
TTTTAAATTTAGGTATCTTTTTCATCTTACTTCATCCCCTTCCTCTTTTTGTAATAATGTTTTTCTTTCTCGGTCATGTCCCTGGCACTAATTACCCTTATCCGACCACTACCCTTGATAACAAAGACTATAAAGAGATATCTCCCCTCTTCTGTAACACAATAAGCAACATATCTACCTTCCCTGCTTCTCTCATAGAAAGGCCTACTAAATAGAATTGCCTCCTCAACCTCAAAAATAGCAACTCCATGTTCAGCTATATGATTTTCATTCTTCTCATCCCAATCGAAGCTATGAATATGCATCACAAGCCTTTCTCTTGCTCTATTACA
>DCOU01000146.1:347-3905 GCA_002322525.1 Candidatus Omnitrophica bacterium UBA1562
TCATTCTTCTCATCCCAATCAAAGGCATGGATGTTCATCAAACTCCTCTTTCCTATCCTCTACTACAATGTTACCATAATGTAGTTACATTGTCAAGGACTATTTTTAGTCTAAATAATATGGGGGACCCTATAAAATGAAAAGCCTCACTAATTTTAGTGAGGCGTTAATAATGAAAATAATGTTTTCTTATAAATTAATGGGGGTATTCGCAAAATCAGTAAAGAATTTCTTCATCTCGGGATCAGATGCCTTTGATGCGCACTCATTACAAAATCTTACTGCCAGATCATCCATCCTCAACGCTTTATATACAGCAGCCAGACAGGCCTTGGCTCTAAAAAAATTCGGCCGCAGCCTCACAGATTGTTCTAAATATCTCAACGCCCTTTGCGCATCTTTCTTTACCCAAAATAAATGTCTGCCAAGTATAAACAAAGCGTGGACGTTTTCAGGCGACCGACGAATAAGATCAGTCAATACTATTTCACCTGCATCATCTTTATCGCGGGATAAATTAGATTCTGCCTCAGCAACTTCCAAGTATTCCAACAACTGCTGGTCTGATGGATTATCAACCAAGGCCTGATTCAGTAATGATTTTATTTTTGTTGATGGACCGTCAGCTTCAAGAAGTATTTGCGTATACAATAAGATAAATTCTTTGCTTTTTAGCGAATCTGGTTTCTGCGTTTCAAGGGCTTTAGCTAAAGAAAGTGCTTGGTTTAATCGCCCTTCGTTAAAAGATTTCTTAATATTAGCAATGGCTGGCGTCTTCTTCTCCACTTCTGTTGTCATTACTGATTTACAATAAGGACATACCCCAATAGTCGGTGAAGATGGCGCTCCGCAATTCGCACAAATTATATCAAAATTCATTGTAATTTAGCTCCGCAGGACGAACAAAATTTATCATTGGCTCCAACCATGGCATTGCATTTGGGGCAGGCCTGAGACTTATCAGGCAAGGCGTCTTTTGAAGCGTTAGCCACAGATATGAAAGGTCGTTCCCTTTCTCGATGGTCTAAAAGACTTTGCCCTAACATAAGGCCCATCATTAACTGCATAGTATCGCTAGCGCCTTTATCGCCAGCAGGATGTGTTTCCAATAAACTATTGGCAGCTTTATATAATAAATATTCCCGTTTATCCCCTATGATATTCATGGCTACCTTATCACCCAACGCTTGAATGACTTCCTGCGCGGGCACCATAGCTATCACTTGTAAACTTAAAAGTTCCATCCCATATTGTTCTATCGCTTTATTGACAACCGTAAATAATTCTTTTGAAACTGCTGCCTGCGATTTATTCAAAGATTCAAGATTTGGGACGACAGATAATGTTTTAGGAAAAAGTTCGGTTATTTGAGCCTGAATAAGGTTGTCTAACTCTGAGACATCGTAGCTTGCCCTATTCCCCACAAGTGTCATAAAAACTTTTTTAGAATCACGGACTACAATATTGTAAATCCCGTAAGCCCTTATAGGGACTGCGGGGTATTCAGGAAAATCATAAATTATTGGCTGTGTTGTTCCCCAGCGTCTTCCGGCAAATACAGCATTTGAAAAAAACCAAATTTCAGCCTGGAGAGGACTTTCAAAACCAAACTGCCAGTTGGCTAAACGTGTAAGGATAGGAAAGTTTTCAGTTTTAATCGAATGCATGCCTTCTGATAGAGCTTCAGTAATTTGACCTTTATATATAAATAAAGCGCTCTGATTGGCCTTTACTATAATTTTTGTTCCTGAATATAAATCAGCGGTTCCGACGGGCGGAACCTTCGCGGCAACAAGAACACCGCTTGGATCTTCAAATTCATAAATTCCTTTAAATAAAATTGATTGCTGATATTTTGGGCTCATAATATATCCTTATCTAATTTTAGACAGACAAATATAGCACATAAAATTAACCCAGTCAAGATTATTTTCAAGCTAGTTAAGCTCGCTCTCTATACCTCAATACACTCGCCAACGTAAGCGGGTTAGGATCCTCAATATCTACTGAAGACCACGCATCCATCATGTAACGCTCAATATAAGTATAGGGTAGATATCCGTATCCCTTATCTCCCCATTTTCCCCAAGAATTTTTAAACTTGACTATCTCCTTTTCATCGTCGTAACCACAAGCTGCAATCGCATGGCCGCCTAAACTTCTTTCGCCCTTCTTCGGCATAGGCACAATTCCGCTCTTTGTCTTCATCATCCCCTTAAAGACTTCAATCCCTAAGACTGCCGGTCCTTTTGTCGCCAAGCTCATGCGTAGTTCATTAAGATTAAGTATGCGCGCGTAAGTCACAACGCAAAACTTTTTTGCGTTGTCCGCCGCGCCCTCTTTAGGTTTATCTTCCTGATGGGGTTTATATGGCCAGAATTTTTCCTGGCAAACTCCTTTTTTCCCAAGCACCTGCATAGCCGCGCGAATAGTGGTCCCTTCTAATCCTGGCACGCCGTCAATCTCTTTAGCTTCCGCGTAAACAAAACGCGGGGAAAGCTCCACCAGTTTTTCATAATCCAGAATTTCCTGATATTCCTTCATTCCCACTGCCACTGCAAAACCCACGCAGGTCCCTTCCTCTCCTTGGTCCCTGACCGGCGACATCTTCGGCGCCCAATCAATCCTCTTGGGAAGCTTTACCACCGGCAGATACGCCCGCATCAAATAATCTCTATCATCAAACTTATCTCTAATACAACCGAATCTACTCATTTTGTTTTCCCTTTTTCTGTGGCTTTGGCTAAAGGAGGCCAAACCACGGCCTTCTGGCCTGTCCATTTAGCCGCTTCAGCGATTATACTATTGCAGCCAAAACCAAAGCCAAAGGCAAGACAAAATAATTTAACTGAAGCCTCAAGGCCCACCCCGGGTTTAGCAACATTAAACTGGGGGAATATCAAAAGCGTAGTCATTACCCCTAAGGCAAGCGAAGCCACGGCCTGAATCCAGTAACCATTCCAGAATTTCTTAACCTTTCCCTGTTTTAATTTTCTCAAATATGGAACCAATGTCCTGGCCAAGACCCCGAATAAAATGCCTAAAAGTTTTAAGACAAGCTCCATCTTTAGGTCTCCTTAAGGTTTTTAGATTCGTTTTCTTTTAGATCGTTCGCGCGTTTCATCTCAGTAGCAATATCTTTAGCCACATTTGCTACACGCTCAAGCGCCTGCTTGAGCTCCTCCCATTGTTTCTCATCAAATTTAAGCCAGGGCATAAAATTCCTCTCCTACCTCACCACCTAAACCCGACTCCCGCAACGATAGATACTTCTTTCTGCGACCTTAGCGTCCGGACAAAGGCTTCGCCTTGGCCCTCAAGGATCCTTCTCGATAGTTTAACATCTATTCCTAAATCTTCACCAATTTTATTTTCCAATCTCATTTCTAGATTAAGGTTTTTATCTAACTTGCCCCATGCCCCAAAGATAACACTATTAATCTTGCCTTCTGCGTAGGGCATCTCAAATAACAACCCTATTTTTTTGCTTACCTTCCAGCTGCCGAATAGCGTAATTGTCTTTTTGCTTGGCGCTGCGCCTACGCCTATCTCATACTC
>DCOU01000110.1:0-1493 GCA_002322525.1 Candidatus Omnitrophica bacterium UBA1562
GAAAATTTGTTCCAAATTTTCTTGCAGCTGTCGGGGTTAATTCGCAGACGCCTCAATAACTAAAGAATGGAAGGCTACAATTTATGTCGTTTACACTCCATAAATTGTCTGCTCATTAAAAATGCTACGTAATTATATCTGCGCATTGGATATCAGTTCCAGTAAAGTGTCTGCGGTGGTTGCAGAAATCAAAAAAAGGCGCATCACTAATATCTTTTTTGAGACTCAAGGCCCAACAAAAGGTATAAAGAAGGGCGCAATTGTAGATTCTATAGATTTAACCGGAACTATCGGGCGCACTTTAAGGAGCTTAAAAGCAAAATCCGGTATAAATATTAAATTTATTTATACCGATGTATCAGGGTTTGATATAGTTACCAAGCACAGCCGCGCAATTATACCTCTTGCTGAGCGGGGCAATAAAGTTATAACCTTCTCAGATATACAACAGGTAAATGAACAAGCGCGTATATTGGGTTCAAGCTTAGAGGAAGAAATAATCCATAGAATAGCCCAAAATTACGTTATAGATTCTAATAGTAATATTCTAAATCCTCTCGGTTTGTATAGCCATAGACTTGAAGTAGATTTATATTTGATTTCGGTTAAATTGTCTTTTGTACAGGGCATTAACCGGGCTGTGAATCAAGCAGGGTATGAAATAAAAGACTTGTTTCTTTCCGGCTTAGCCACGAGTCAGGCGGTATTTAACAAAGAGCTTAAAGAGGGAGTAACGATACTCTGTGATATAGGTTCGGACATAACTGAGCTGTTATTATTCAGGGACGGCATACTTAAGGATGTTGAAATCTTACCCGTCGGCGGGGATGATTTAACTATAGGGCTTTCCGAGAAATTAAAGATATCCTTTGATTTAGCCGAAGAGGTTAAGAGGTCCTGGGGTAGCGTAGGCGATTACAATCAGATGCATAACGATAAGGAAATTTTAATAAAACAAAACAACGCCTACAAACCGATAAACCAGAAATTAATTTCCGAGATATTAACCCCTAAGTCAAAGTTAATCTGTCAGACTATAAGAGCCGCTGTAGAGAAGATTGTACCTTGCGAGAAAGTGAATAATTTCGTAACCACAGGAAGGACTGTATTGCTGGAAGGATTTCTGGAAATGTTAGAGAATAGTCTGGGGATTTCCGTAAAATTAGGCCGGATTACCAATCCAAATATAATTTCCTGGGTTAATAAAGACAATAGTATCTTGGGCCAGAGATATTTAACTTATGTTACTTCTTTAGGCATTATCTGTCAGGCGCTATACCAACCAAAGCTCGAGATCATATCTAATTATCAGCCCACCCAAAACCCTATTCTTAATACTATAAATAAGCTTAAAGAGATATACCAAGAATACTTTTAATGAGCAGACAATTTATGGAGTGTAAACGACATAAATTGTAGCCTTCCATTCTTTAGTTATTGAGGCGTCTGCGAATTAACCCCGACAGCTGCAAGAAAATTTGGAACAAATTTTC
>DCOU01000110.1:1566-7907 GCA_002322525.1 Candidatus Omnitrophica bacterium UBA1562
AGCGTTTTGCTGTCGGGATAGTTCAGCCTTACAACTTAGCTTCGTTATCACTCGCTAAGTTTGGGCTTCACTTACTTTTAATTGACCCGGCGGTTTTCTGATGTATAATATGATTTCATTCAGAGAGTTTGCATGCTCGATTTTATGGTGTAGGAAAGTATAAAACACTTTCCTAATCCTAAAGGATAGACCTTCCTATACCTTTTAATCCAGAAAGGATAGGCCGACCCCATTCCATTGAAGGTCGGGCCTAAAGGAAGGGTCTAACCACTGAAAATCACTTAAAAGTTATCCTAAAAAGGATAGACCTTCTTAAATCCTTATAGAGGAATGGTCTAATCGCGAAGCGATTTTCTTGAGAGATGATTAGAGAAAATGTTTCCAGAATAAGGCAACGAATTCTTAAGGTTTGCTCTAAAATTAATCAAGGCCCCGGAAAAATAACTATTATCGCTATCAGCAAAGGTAGATCCCTTGAGCAGGTAAAGGAAACGGTTGATGCGGGTATAAGCGATATCGGCGAGAATCGGGTTCAGGAAGCCATTTCTAAATATAATGAACTATACGCTAAACGCTATACGCTCTTTACTATGGGCATGACCGATGATTTTGGAATTGCTATTGAGGAAGGGTTTAATATGGTGAGGCTGGGCAGGGCAATTTTTGAATAGCGAACCAAGCACCGCCAGTAGGGACTGTCCCCGCAGATATCGAGCCTACTAGAAACCAAGGGGACTGTCCCACGACAAGATAGGTTTAATATGGGAGATATGCGAAAAAATATCGGCATAATTGGTTTTGGCAATATGGGTAGCGCGATTGCTGAGCGGATTAAAACTAAATATAAAGTTTGGGTTTTTGATAAAGATAAAAATAAAACTAAGAATTTTAAAGGTATCAATATTGCAGATAATAACGTAGATTTAGTAAATAAAGTCCAAATAATAATATTGGCAGTTAAACCGCAGGATTTTGAAGAAGTTTTGACTGCGATGAAGGATAATATAAAAAATAAATTAGTTATTTCTATTGCCGCTGGCATAAACACAGGATACATCGAGGAAAGATTGGGGCAGGTTCGAGTGATAAGAGTAATGCCCAACATTGCTGCTCGTATTGGCGAGGGAATGACTTGCCTGGCGCAGGGAAAATTTGCCTGTTTAGATAACCTTGATTTGGCGCGAAACCTGTTTGATTGCCTCGGCGAGACGCTGGTGATTGATGAGGGTATGATGAACCCGGCTACTGCCGTATCGGGAAGCGGGCCGGCTTACGTTTGTAATTTTCTGGAATCTCGCGGGCTTAACCCAAAGAATATTCCTGAACAAAAAAAGAATGATTTTCTTGACGACTTTCAAAAAGCCGCTGAAGGCGTTGGTCTTAACGCAGAAGAGGCAAGGTTTCTGGTAAATACTACTTTTAACGGCACGATAAGTTTCTTAAGGAGACAGAATCTGTCGCCTTCAGAGTTAAGAAGGCAGGTTACATCAAAAGGCGGCACGACAGAGGCGGCATTCGAAGTCCTTAATCGCGGCGGTTCATTAATGGAAGCAGTCAAGAGGGCGGCTGAGCGCGCAAAAGAGTTATCAAGGAGGTAAGAAGTGGGCAAAATCGGGATTATCGGTGGAAGCGGTTTATATAAAATAGAAGGCATAGAAAACGTTAGAGAGGTTTCAGTGACTACGCCTTTTGGCAAGCCTTCGGACAAGTTCATTACCGGAAAGCTTGAAGGCAGGGAAGCCGTATTTTTGCCGCGCCATGACGTGGGCCACCGCATACCTCCCAGCCACATAAATTACCGCGCTAATATCTATGCCATGAAGAAATTGGGGGTAGAACGCATTATTTCTGTGACTGCCTGCGGAAGTCTTAAAGAGGAATTGAAGCCTTTAGATTTTGTAGCCGTAGACCAGTTTGTGGATAGAACGAATTATGCCCGGGATATGAGTTTTTTTACCGAAGGTATAGTAGCCCACATTGAATTTGCGCATCCGGTCTGCGAGGAATTGCGCAGGCTGGTATACGAAGCAGGCAGGAGCTTAAATTTAAGGATACATAATGGCGGAACTTACATAAATATGGAAGGACCGGCATTCTCTACTCTCGCTGAATCGAAACTCTACCGCAGCTGGGGGATGGATGTAATCGGGATGACCAATTTTTCTGAGGCCAAATTAGCCCGGGAAGCAGAAATCTGTTATGCCACTTTAGCTGCAGTTACGGATTATGACTGCTGGCACCCGCAGCATGAATCTGTGACCATAGATATGATAATTCAGAATTTGCTTAAGAATGTGGAGAATGCTAAGCAGATAATCTCCGCAGTAATTAAAAATATCAGCCCGGAAAGAAATTGTGCCTGTAAGGATGCGCTCAAATATGCAATTGTTACAGATAAAAAATTGATCCCCGATAAGACTAAGAAGGATTTGGATATAATCATAGGAAAATATGTGAGGGCATAAGTTATGTGCTCATTTAATATGGATTATAAATCTACTTTAAATCTTCCCCGGACCAAATTTAGCATGAAGGCAGACCTGCCTAAGAGAGAACCTGTTTTCTTGAAAGCCTGGCAGGATAAGGGCATATACCGGCTTATCCGTGAGAAATCCAAAGGTAAGCCAAAATACATTCTCCACGACGGGCCCCCTTATGCAAACGGAGATATTCATATTGGACATGCCTTGAACAAAATTTTAAAGGATATAATTGTAAAATATAAAACTATGAGGGGTGAGGATTCTGCGTATGTTCCAGGCTGGGATTGCCACGGCCTGCCTGTTGAGCATCAACTGTTTAAAGAATTGGGTATAAATAAATCTCAGATTAGCCAGTTAGATTTTAGAAAAAAGGCATACGATTATGCCTTAAAGTACGTTTCTATACAGAAAGAACAATTCGTACGTCTAGGTGTATTTGGCGATTGGCAGAATCCTTATCTGACATTAACACCTGATTATGAGGAGAGCATAATTAATGCTTTTAATGCGCTCGTTAAGAAAGGTTATGTCTATCGGGGTTTGAAACCGGTTAACTGGTGTTTCAAATGCGAGACGGCATTGGCAGAGGCAGAGGTCGAATATGAAGACCGCGTTTCCCCGTCAATCTACGTGAAATTCAAATTAGATGAATCCCGCCCTTCCTACAAATCAAATATAGCATTGAAGGAAGAGCGGGATGAAAGCAAAGATTATCCCAAAGATAGTTATTTAGTAATCTGGACTACTACACCCTGGACATTGATTGCTAATGTAGCTGTAGCTGTGCATCCTGATTTTATTTATGCTTATATAAAGACGAATAAAGGAAATTTAATTTTAGCCAAGGATTTATTATTGCCTGTGTTATCGCAGATAGGTGTAGATAAATATGAAATAATAAAGGAAATCAAGGGTAAGAATCTCGAAGGGCTTATCTATAATCATCCTTTTGATTTAAGAAAGGGAAGTGTTGTATTGGCAGATTATGTGTCCAGGGAAGAAGGCACGGGCCTTGTGCACACTGCGCCCGGGCATGGCAATGATGATTATTTAACTGGATTAAAATATAAGTTGGATATTATTATGCCTGTAGATGGTAAGGGAAATTTTGATACAGAAGCAGGTGAATTTAAAGGGCTAAATGTTTATGATTCAAATGAGATAATTATCGAAAAGCTGCAAAAATTAGGTTCTTTACTTTTTGATACAAAAGTACAGCATTCTTATCCTCACTGTTGGCGTTGTAAAAATCCGATTATATTCCGCGCAACAAAGCAGTGGTTTATAAATATTAACCATAAAGATTTGAGAAAGAAACTCATTGAAGTTATAGAGGGCGATATCGCATGGATTCCTGCTTCCGGAAAAGAGAGGATTAGGGCAATGGTGGAATCAAGGCCGGATTGGTGCCTTTCCCGCCAGAGATATTGGGGAGTGCCGATCCCTGCTGTGCGGTGTTTAGAGTGCGATGAAGTAGTACTTGATTCTACCATTATTGAAAATGTAGCAAAAAAAATTTTAAGTTCAGGTAGCGATGTTTGGTTTAAAGAAGATATTAAGGTATTTTTACCCGAAAAATTCGTCTGTCCTAAATGTAAAAGTAATAAATTTACGCGTTGCGAAGATATTCTGGATGTTTGGTTTGATTCGGGAGTAAGTCATCAGGCCGTATTAAAGAAGAGGCAAGATTTAGAATTTCCTTGCGCTTTGTACCTTGAAGGTTCTGACCAGCATCGGGGGTGGTTTCAGTCATCACTGATTCCTTCGATGTGTATAGACGAAAAACCTCCTTTTAAGAATGTACTTACGCATGGTTTTGTAGTTGATGGCTTAGGCAGAAAGATGTCTAAGTCGCTGGGTAATGTAACTTCGCCTCAAGATATAATCAAAGAGTACGGAGCAGATATCTTAAGGCTTTGGGTTGCTTCCAGCGATTATAATGAGGATATTCGCATTTCTCCTGAGATCCTCTCAAGACTTTCTGAGGCCTACCGTAAAATCAGAAATACCGCCCGATTTATCTTAGGCAACTTATACGATTTTAATCCCGATATAGATAAAGTAAATTATGATAATTTAAGAAAAATAGATAAGTGGATATTGTTCGGATTGGAGAGGCTGTTATTAGAACCCGTAAATAAAGCATATGATAAGTTTGAGTTCTATAAAGCTTATCAAGCAATTTATGAATTCTGTAATATAGAATTATCTACTTTTTATTTGGATATGATTAAGGGTAGACTTTATACATATGCTGCTAATTCTATTGAGAGACGAGCGGCTCAAACAGCTATTTATGAGGTTTTAAATGTTTTAGTAAGAGCAATGGCTCCTATTTTAGTATTTACTGCTGAAGAAATTTGGCAAAATATGCCCAAAGAAGAAAGGGATCGTTCGATTGAGAATGTTCATCTTTTAGATTGGCCTATGCACAATTCAGTTTTTGCGCAAGATGATTTATTTAACAAAGGTCAGGATATTTTTGAAGTGTTAAAGACAATCATTAGCTTAATTCCCGAAATCGCTGATAAAACCTTAATTCCTGAAATTACTGAGAAATTGGAAGGAATACGCTCTGAAGGCATAATCGGCAGCTCCTTTGATGCTAAAATAAAACTATTGACAAATAACGAAGGACGTTATACATTCTTAACGAGCTTAAAAAGCGATCTTTGCGAGATTTTCAAGGTTTCACAAGTTGAGATTAACCTAGATAAGAATTTACCTAATCTAGATAAACATATCAGGGCCAAAACTTTGCCTGATATCACAATAGAGGTTGAGAAGGCCGAAGGGGCAAAATGTGTTCGTTGCTGGAATTATTCTGTATCGGTCGGAGGCAATAAAAATCATCCTTTAATCTGTGATAAATGTTTAAAGGCTATGGGAGGAAAATAAATTGAAAAAGAAATTTAATAAGAAAGAATTAGAGTATTTCAGGAAGTTAATCCTGAAAATGAAAGAAAAGATTCTTGATGAGATAAAGCATATATCGGAAGATACCCTGAAGAAATCTCAAAAAGACGCAGCCGGCGATATATCCGGCTATACCTATCATATGGCTGATGTTGCCACCGACACATATGATAGAGAGTTTTCGTTGGGCCTGGCTTCTAATGAAAGGCAGTCCCTATACGAATTAGACGATGCCATAAAAAAAATAGAAGAAGGCACGTTTGGTGTATGCGAAGAATGTAAATCCTTCATTACAAAAACGAGATTAAAAGTGGTTCCTTTCGCGCGGCTCTGCGTTAAATGCCAAGAGAGAAAAGAAAAGCGATAACGCCAATTTTTGATGATTTTTATCATCATCCTGTTTATTCTTTTCCTAGATCAATTCACTAAATTACTCGCCACCAAAAATTTATTATTAAATCAATCTGTGCCTTTAATAAGAAGGATATTCCACCTTACGCTCGTACGTAATCGGGGTGCCGCCTTTGGCATACTCAAGAACCAGACTTCATTATTTATATTTGCTTCTCTATTCGCCATAATCTTGATTTTTTGGGGCCTTAGAAAAAATAAATATAAAAAGTATTCTCTTTACCCCGTTAGAAATATCGCCTCTGCAAAAGGATGTGGTAAAATTTCTAACGGGGTTTATAGTATATCCTTAAGTTTCATTTTAGCTGGCGCTTTAGGAAATCTCATTGACCGGTTACGCTTAGGATATGTGATTGATTTTTTAGATTTTCGCATCTGGCCAATATTTAATGTAGCTGATAGTGCTATAACAATAGGGGCGATATTATTGGGATGGTCAATATTAATAACAAGAAATAGACAAGGTTAGCGTATAGCGTAGAGCGTATAGCGTTTAGTTTGACTATACCACGACTTTGTTAAAAATGCATT
>DCOU01000069.1:0-12830 GCA_002322525.1 Candidatus Omnitrophica bacterium UBA1562
TTTTAAGGACTCAAGGGAATTTTTAGCTTCTTGATATTCTTTTTCTTTTTGCAAAAACTTTTCCTCTATTGTTTTGCGCAGCCCCTCTTCCTGTTCTAAGAGTTTGGCTTCTTTTTGTAACTTTAACTTGAGTTGTTCAAATTCTTTTTCTTGTGTTAATGACGCATTTTCTATTGTTTTGCGAATAAGCTCTTCGTGTTCCAGAAGTTTATTTTTTTCTTCTAATCCAGTTTTAAGCTTTGTAATCTCCTGAGTGGCAAGATTTTTATCTAAAATTAATCTATACCTGCGCCAAAATAACCAGGATAAAAGCCCTGATCCAGAAATTAAGGCTAAGCCTATAAGCCAGAGGGCGATGGTGCGGCTTCCGATAGCCGCAGCCATAAACCAAAATGCTGCGCTAATCATACCTTTTCTCCTAGGTTTAGGGGATTCCGTTACCACCTTGGGGGTTTCTAATGGCAGGTTGCTTGCCGATACTTTTGTAAGAGCGGCACCCATAGCTTCTAATCTTTTAATTATTACCTCTTTGGTTTCATTCTTTGTGAACACCTCCTTGCCTTCTTCAGGGAATACAGAAATTTCTTGAGGAGTTTGAATATCTAATATAACAGTATCTGCCTCCTGCCAAATTCTGTAAGGCACTTTTTGAGTAAGTTCAAAGGTTAATGATTTAAGCGGCCTATTTTCGCCTTCTTCAAAATACTCGCTGGTGACCCTTCTTACTGCGCCTTGATCCACAATAACTTCATTATCTATTTTACTTACGATATTCCTGGTTTGAAATTCAATTACCAACCTTGGCGGTGCCTCAAACCAATAAGATTTAAATTCAGCTGGGCCTGAGGTTGAAATTATTATTCTTGTCCCTTCTTTAACTTTTTCGGTTATGGTTAAATTTCCAATTTTTTCTGTTAAATTCTGCGCTATTGACGAGGCAGTAAAAACTAATACAAATACTGAAACTGCCAAGAAAAAACAAGAAAATCGCTCCGCGATAACTTCAATACGATTTTCAGTAGTTAGGAAAGTTTTATACTTTCCTACACTATTAAACACTTGTATTAGTTTTAACATTATAAACCTCAGAGTCTTTTCACTGTATCATTTTCTTTAAACTCAGTATTCTGCCAATCAGACAGGATAACCGCCGCAGAACTCTTTTCCTCTATTTTTTCTACTTGCGCCTTGCCGATAAATTGATTATCACGGTAGACTGATAAGACATCACCTAACTTTAAATTATTGTCATTTCCCAAATCGACTACAATAAAACCATGCTCTCTATCCAAACTTAAAACCTTCCCTGTTAATTCTTGCGTACTTTTGACAACAATCTTTTCGAGTTCAATATTCTTGGGTAAAGCAGCAGTTAATTCTTCAACCTTTGCCTCTAAACCTATTTTTTCCTTAGTAACCAATACCAACTGCGCCTCTACGTCTCTTCTGGCAGTTACTTCTCTTTCAAGCTTATCTAAAGTAAGGCTTATCTGCTCATCTTTTGCTGATATTTCTTTTTTTGCTACTGTAAGATTATTTTCGACTACCTTTTTCGCCTCGATAGTCTTGCTTAATTCTTTTTCCGTATATATCCTCAGGGATTTTTCCTTTTCTTTAAGCGTATAAAGAACTGTAGACAATATTAACAAAATAATAATGCTTGACCAGAAAACTTTTGGCCTGGCTAAAGACTGCAGTTTTGTCCCAAACCTTTTTACAATATCCCGCCCCTTTACGACACCGGCAGAAACATTTTTCAAAAAAGGTTCGAGATTTATTTTTACCATTCCCATATAACACCCCCTTTTTTTATTTGGCCTCCACTTTATGGCTTTGGCTACCGGAAGCCAAACCATTGCCCTCTGGCTTAGAAACAAGGTACCTGCCTAACTCTTCAAACCGTTTTCTGTGCTTATCGTGGAATGGAAGCAACCTATAATATTCGCTTATCTTCTCTATATCCTTTATCTCTTTAATCTGAATATCCTTAGGCAGCCATTTTTTTACATTGTGAAAAGCGCCTATAAAGAGAACTCCCTTTTCTCCATCATGCAAGGTCTCATTGATTCTCTGGGCAATAAATTTATCTCTTTTCTTTAAAAGCTTGTTTTTGATGAATTTATATTTTATAAAGGCAACTAATTTTCTGGTAGTTGACTTGGCCTGAGTTATGGTAAGTAGCCTATCCCGTTCTTCTTTAACCAGCTTAAAATCTTCTGTCTTAACTAAAAAGGCTCCTCTATTAAGGAGCCTTGCGATTAATTCGTAATTTTTGCTTCCTGACTTTACCACATCCTCAACTATCTTTCTTCCTATTTCGCCCTCGGCTACCATCCCATCCTGGTATATCTTCGCCCCAGATACATCTACAGAATCAAAATAATGCAATACAACATCCCAGAATCTATCTACCCTCTCTCTGTGTTTTTCCCAAAAATCTTCGCCTAAATCAACGATACCGCGCTTCGCTACATCCTTTGCCAAAGAGCCGAGGTCAGTACTCGTATGAATAACTGGGACGTAAATTAGTGTTCTCATTATTTATTCTTTTTGAATCTCACAACGCTTCCTCATCCTTATTCTCTCATAACCGAGAAGGTTTCCAGAAGCATCAACTCGGACATCATAAATTCCAAGGAGATCAAGATTAGCTGCTTCAGAAGGCTTTTCAGTTATTTCAACAGTAATGTGCCATATATCCGCTTCTTTGTCTATTCCTATCGCAGTGGGAGAACTAAATCCGGTAAGTTGAACCAACCCCGCCTTAGCAATTTCCACAATATCTTTAATTTCCATTTTCTGCTCTTTATGCACTTTTAATCTTCTCCTCTAATTTTCCTAATCTCTTTTTCAGTTCTGTGTTTTCTTTTTCTATCTCAGCTTCTTTTGCTTTTGAAGAAAGAAAACTATCAGTTTGCCACCAATTTATGCCCATCTCCATTGCCTTATCCACTGAGGCAACCAATAGTCTTATCTTGATAGTTAAAAGCTCAATATCAGCAATCTTAATCTGGATATCTCCTGCAATTACAATTCCCTTATCCAATACCCTCTCTAAAATCTCAGCAAGATTAGTAGCATTTGTAGGATGCATCATTTTTGCTTCAGTCATTTTTTATTCCTCCCCTTTTATTACGCCAATTCTTTAGCTTTTATAATCAAACCTACTGTTTTTTTACGTAAATTCGCGATGAAATGGCAATTCTTGCAATCTAAACCTTTGTCATCATAATCCGGACAATTAAGAAAGACCTCTACTTCTTTATGCAAATCCTCAGCAAATCTTGCTTTCTCCAGCACTCCTTTTGCCTGATTGATTTTATCTGTAATATCCTTTATTACTAATTCCTGCTTCTGAAATGTCTTGCAATTTATTTTTGATTTATTCTTTTCCATCACATTAGATTCCCTAAGGGTCCTAAATCTAAATTCAAATCTTCATCTTTAATTCCAAAGATAGCCTGAACCTCCTGTATCTTTTTCTTTACTGCTTTAAGACTTAAGCCCAATTTTTGAACTTCTGCTTGTGAAAGACTTCCTCTTTTTACCCTTCTAAATGCCTCTTTCTCCATAAGTTTTCTTATCAATTCAAGTAAGGTTAATACCAATTGCGCCAACCCCTGTTCTGTTTTTTTAGGGCTTCCTAAATCAATAAGTTTGGGTATATTCTCTTCTGCCTTTTTTATCTCTCTTTGTAGTTTTTGTATATAGGCTATATCATCAGGAGTAAACTCTCTATCAGGGTTGCTAAAACTTTTTCCGGATAGCTCTTCTGCTTTTGAAACTGATGTCAAAATAAGCCTTAAACCTAAATAAACCAAATCAACATCAGCTACCCTTATCATTATATCTCCATTAATAACCACACCTTTTTCTAAGACCTTATCTAAAGCATCTACTAATGTTACATTATCATTTTTATTAGCAGTTAATAAATCAGCCATAATGACCTTCCCCTTTTTTTAATACACACTAAAATTATAAGCAGGCCAAGGACCACTATATTCAAGATAGAATCCCTTAGTATTTATACCTCGATCTAATGCTCCAACTCCTTTTTTAAAATCCTCTATCCTATCTTCCGAGATTAAACAGCTAACATTTAGAACCATTGGCTTTTCTTTTCCCGTTAATTCTTTCTCTAAGAGTTTACCTTTGACTAAATCAAAAGAGAAATCTTTTAATCTCTCAAATATATCTTCAGCAAAATTGTTTAACTCTTTATTTATCTCTTTAGCGATAATTTCTTTTAACTCCTCCTCCATAAAGAAAGCCAAACCTTCGGGTAAAGAAGCTATTTCTTTCTCCTTTTCCTTTATCGTTTCGTTTTTCTCTTTTATTAACTTCTCGAATGTTTCTTTATCTTTTAGATATATCTTTATACTCCATTCCTGCTTTCCTTTTAAATTCTCTAAGACACTTTTGATTTTAGGATAATCTTTGCTTAATTCTTCTTCTAAACTCTTTTCATCTTTAAAAATTATCCCAAATCTCATCGGAATTAAACTCGATATCTTATCTTCTTTTCTCATCGCTTCCTCAATCACATTTTCATGGATAACTGCCTTTTCTCTAATCCATAAAGGGTCTTCCTGCGCTTTCTTTTGTACCTCCTCAGACCTAAACTCATCTAAAGAAACCTCACTTATAACTGCCTCTAACTCACGGTAAGGGAAGATAAAGACTTTCCCCCTTCCGTCAATACCTTTTGTAGCGAAAGAGGGGGCTGATTCAGTTTTTTCTCTAATACAGTAAAGATATAATCCTTCCATCCTTATTCCTCTTTTTCTGAACCTTTACGTCTATAAGATTCGACTTCTAAACTATCATTCAATTTAACCTCATAGAAATTCCTATCCTGCACTCTGGTGGGTAACCCAAGAGCTTTTATAAAAGAACTTTCTTCATAAACCTCTGCCTCAGTTTCCCATCCTTCATCAGCCTTGGTCACCTTAGTAACCTTTGCGTCTTTTACATTAAGCGTCTGCTTTAAAAACTCTGCCACTGCTTTTCCAACTTCGATTACATTAGCCATATTCACCCCTCCCAAATTTGCAAAGCAAATTTGATCCCGAGCCGCCCTTTTTATTGCTATTGTGTGGCGAGGGACTCCTCTTTTGCTTTTCTAATAGCTTCTAACCGCTCTAAGAGTTCTTTTTCTTGCTTATTATATTCATCCTCGCTTATTTCATCCATCTCAAAACGAAGCTGCAATTGCATAAGTTTTTCTTTTATCAGCCCTTCATCGGAAAATTCCTTTTCTGTTATTTCGTTGATCTTTTTTCCCAACCAAATCACAAGATTCAATGGCGAAAGAAATATGTCATCAATTAAAAACATCTTTAATAATTCCCTGCTTCAATTACCAGATTAACAAAATTAAACGGAGGTAACGTGCCTACATATTTAAATTTTGCTTTATCGCCATATTTTGCATCAAGCTCTTGAATCTTTTGGTCAAACTCTATTTCTCTGCTATTTTCTACCAAAAAGGCGGCGTTCATAATCATCATTTCACCATATGTATTGTTAGTTTTGGTCTCTACAACCAAAGGAGATAAATTGTTTAAAATATCCTCTTTACAAATTCCCTTTTCTCTCTCTAAAGCTGTTTCAACCATCTTTCCTATCTCCATGCGTTCGTAATAAGTCTTTTCAAGAGGCAATCCCTGAAGCTTCTCTTTTAATGCCTTTATATCTTTATAATTCCTGAGGATATTATTATAAATATCTTCTTTAAAGATCACTTTTAAACCGAGCTCAATTTTACCTTCCATATTTTTGAGTAAATTCAAAAATTTATCATAGTCTTTTTCTAATATCCTTTTTACCTTTTCTTCATCCGCGGCGATTGTGGCAAACCTCACCGGTAGGACCGTAAAAGCCTTCATCACTTCTTCAATAGCGCGTTCATGAGGAATTAGATTTTCTCTGGCAATTGAATATTTCTTAATAGGTGAATTGCTTACTACTGCGGCAAGATCATTAAAACATATGGTATATAATTCATCGCCTCTCCCCCCAATCCCTAATGGGCCAAAGGTTTGAGGCTGATTTACCCCGTTAGACACCCCGTTTACAGCAGCACCTGCACTATAGGGTCTAACAGGGTTTGACTTTATTATACAGTATATATATTTACCTTCTTTTATCGCTACTTCCATTTATTTCTCCCATTCCTCAGGATAAATAACGATACTGACAAAGTTATATACAGGTAGAGGGCCTGCATACATAAATTTAACCCTGTTTTTGTATTCCTCGCTTAAATCATCCATAATATTATCGAATTCTTTTTCCCTGCCTTTATCTACTAAAAAGGCGGCGTTCATAAACATCTCATCGCCCATAGTCTTATTAAGTTTATAATTAACGACTGTTCTTCTTAGAGTATCTACAATTTTTTCCGCCTCTTTCTCTTTTTTCCTTTCTAACGACTGTGCGACCATCTTGCCTATTTCCATTTTTGCCTGAATGTTCTTTTTAGTCTTATCGTTTTGAAGCTTTTCTTTCATCTTTTTAATATCCTTATTTTCCTCTACAATTTCTTTAAAAACAACATCCATATTCTTCCATATTCCTTTGACACCCAATTCTATTTTATGCTCCATATCTCTTAATGCAGTCTTAAATTCTCTGCATCTTCTATCTAAAAGATTCCTTATCTCATCAGCGCCGGAGGCAATAGTGCCAAACCTCACAGGAAGCACGCTATCAAATTCTTTCATCACTTCCTCAATTACCTTTTCGTGAGCTAACAAATTTTGCCGGCTAACTTCCAGTTTGCTCATCAGGCAGTTACCTGCCACCATACTCAAATCATCGTAACTAATAGTTGAGACCTCATCCCCTCTCCCGCCTATACCTATTGGTCCAAAATTCCTTTCCTGTTTTGCGCCGATGATACAATAGATATATTTTCCTTCCTTTTCCACTTTTAACCTCTCACCTTAACTAATACTGCGTTCTTTTCAAATTCATCTTCATTAAAATAAAGGTTTTCCTTTCCTACCTGCGCGCAAGATTGCGCATAATCAAGAAGTATATTATAAGACCTCCTTATCTCATCAAATTCCTTTTCTATCCCTGGTTTATCTGGGTTCCTATCAGGATGAGAAATGAATACTTGTTTATGAAACGCTTTCTTAATATCTTCTTTAGAGCTGCAATCTTCTAAAATCCCCAGCCTTTTCCTTGCCCAATCTACATCATTAAACTGTATCTTTTTTATTTCAAGTGTAAAAAAACTATAGGCAGGCAACGGTCCAACGCATCTAAAATTTAGTAATTCCTTAAATTCAGTATTCAGATATTCAACCTTCGCAAAAAATTCTTTTTGCTTAAGCTTATCTATCAAAAAGGCGGTATTTGTCACCATTTTGTCATCCATGAGTTCGTGGCTTTTAGAGTCTATGCTAACCATCTTTAAGGCATCTTGTATCTTAAAGGCATATTTCTCTCTTTTTTCATCCAGTGCCTTCTTAAGCATAAATCCTATCTTCATCTGGTCGTCAACAGTTATCCCTTTAGGACTGCTCAAAAGCTTCTCTTTATATTCATAAATCTCTTTCTCTTCACCAGCTTCTTTAATCACCGAAGTAAAATCACTCCAGGCACAAATTACATCGATCTCTATTTTATCGCTTATCTTTGGGATTATCTCTTTTATCAGGCCGTAGCCCTTGCTTAAGATATCTTTGACCTCTGCTTCATTCAGCGCAAACGTCCCTAATCTCATAGGGATAACTGAATATTCTATACTCATAATTTTCTCGATAACCTTTTGATGTTCAACTAAAGCCCTGGCCAAAGCATCCTTAAACATATGGGTATAGTCAACCATCTCAGCATCAATTACTACCGCTGCTATATTCTGATAAGGAATAAAATGAACCTCTTTACAGGCAGATATTCCGTAGGGACCAACGGATTCATGGGTATTGGAATTAACCTGTCCCGAGCGAAGTCGAGGGATAATTCCATAAATATATTTTCCTATAGGCATAATTTTTTCTTATTATTTTTTCTCTTCTATTTTTGCCTTCTTCTTAAATATACCACTGAAAAACTTCTTGATACCATCAATTAACCCCTTAATGAATTTAAACATTTTCAGCCTCCCAAATTTTGTGAAGCAAAATTTGATCCCGAGCCCGTCATTGTTTCTGTGGCGGGCGAGGGACCTCATTTTCTATCACTTTGTCCTTTTACTAACTTAATCGCCTCCTCAAAATGCTTCTTCTTAATTACAAGTGTATTTTTCTCTTTCGAATTTCCTATGAATTCTCTTATTGCTAAGATAGCGGCCTTACGGCAGATAAATTCAATATCAGAGCCTGTTTCGCCTTCGGCCCCTTTAGCTAATTCTTTTAAATCCACGTCTTTGGCTAGTGGTTTATTTTTAGTATGTATCTTAAATATCTCTTCTCTCGTCCTCTCATCCGGCTTTGGCAATTCCAATAAAAGGTCAAAACGGCCGCTTCGCAAAATAGCTGGGTCAATTAAGTCTAATCTGTTAGTCGCAGCTAAAACTACTACGCCCTTTAATTCCTCAATCCCGTCCATCTCAGCCAAAAACTGGGCCATAACTCGTTCGCCAACATGGCCATCTGTGCTCGCAGCTCCTCTTTTAGGAACTAATGAATCGATTTCATCAAAAAATAAAATTGTGGGTGCTGCCTGTTTTGCAGTTTTAAAAACATCGCGGATAGCTTTTTCGCTTTCTCCGACAAATTTTGAAATCAGGCTCGGGCCCTTTACCGAGATAAAATTTACTCCGGTCTGGCTTGCCACTGCTTTAGCTAATAAGGTTTTTCCTGTACCCGGAACTCCATAAAGAAGTATTCCTTTAGGGGGGTTGGTATTTGCCTGTTTAAAAATATCTGAATACTTAATCGGCCACTCTACTGCTTCCTTCAATTCTTCTTTGATATTCTCTAATCCGCCTACCTCATCCCATTTTACATCCGGCACTTCCACAAAAAATTCCCGTATTGCAGAAGGCTCAACTTCTTTCATTGCCTCTAAAAAATTATCCATAGTTACTTCTAATTTCATTAAGGTTTCATAGGGAATATCAGCCATTTCAAAGTCGATCTTGGGCAAAATCTTACGCAGGGCTGACATTGCTGCTTCCCTTCCCAGCGCTTCCAGATCCGCGCCCACAAATCCATGCGTAATGTCAGCTAACTTCTCTAAGCTGACATCTTTGCCTAAAGGCATCCCACGGGTATGAATCTCTAGAATCTGTAATCTCCCATTCTTATCCGGAATAGGAATGGATATTTCTCTGTCAAATCGTCCAGGCCTCCTTAATGCCTGGTCAAGGGTATTGGGAATATTTGTGGCTCCGATGACAATAATCTGACCACGGGACTCCAAACCATCTAATAAGGATAAAAGTTGAGCCACCACGCGTCTCTCAACTTGTTTTTCTCCACCCATCTCCTCCCGTTTAGGCGCAATAGCATCTATCTCATCAATAAAGATAATTGCCGGAGCATGGGCTTGGGCATCCTCAAATACACTTCTTAAGCGCGCCTCGCTCTCACCATAAAACTTACCCATAATCTCTGGGCCTGATATATGAGTAAAATAAGCATCGGTTTCATTAGTCACAGCGCGGGCAATTAATGTCTTTCCTGTTCCGGGCGGGCCATAGAGAAGAACACCTTTAGGCGCGTCAATTCCCAATCTTTCAAATATCTGTGGGTATCTCAAGGGCAGCTCTATCATCTCTCTAATCCTTTGGATTTGAGTGCCAAGCCCGCCTATATCCTCATAGGAAATCTTAGTTTGTCCGGTTTCCCCTAACTCTTTGGTCTCCATTCTAATTACGGTTGCGGTACTTATCAAAACTACGCCATCGGGCGCAGTATCTAAAACCTTAAAATCACAGGATCTTGAGCCGAACAGCGTAGCTCTAACCCTATCACCGCGAATAACCGGCAGCCCATCTATAAGCGAACCAATATACTTGGTGTCTTTATCTCTTTGCAAGAGGTTTGATATGGCGAAAGGCGAGAGCGTAATTTTATTAGCTAGCTTATAATCAATTTTATGAATCTTTGCCTTTTCATCTAAGCCTACCTGCGCATTCTCTCGTGATACCCCATCCATCTGGATTATGTCCTTACCGCGCTCTTCAGCATAACAAGGCATTACTTTGGCAGGTGTTTTCCTTTTACCTTCAATCTCTAAGATATCTCCTACTTCTACGCCCAGAGTCTTCATATCTTGCGGATCAATCCTGACAATTGCCCTGCCAGCGTCTTTGGCTAAAGCCTCTTTTACTTTTAAGGTAATGGTTCGACTACGCTCACCACAGGTATATGAGCTGTTCTTTGTTGTCATAGTTCGACTCGTTTCACTCGCTCACTATGACCCTGAGCAAACGAACACATTCGACTACGCTCAGTGTTCGTCCTGAGCATGTCGAAGGACGAAGTGCGTCGAAGGGTCATTGGAATAAAAATTCCTTAAAATTATTCAAGGCACGAGTGCCCTTAACTTCTCGTGGTTGTAAAGGTATAATTGTTGTCTTTAGCTGGCTAAATTTTCTTCTTATTTGTTTTATATATTCTTCTTGAGCATTGCTTCTTTCTCGGCAGAACTCGCAATCCCTTAATTCTAAAACATTATTTACCACCAATTGTTTTACTTTTAGGCCATATTTATTTAAGTTTTTTACCAATCTCTCTGTTTCTAAAATCGCCATATCCTCTGGTATGGTTACGGCAATAAATTCACTGGCCTTGTCATCCCGAAGCAGGCCCTCAATTCTATTGACTGTCTTTTTCATTTCCACTAAGAAATCATCTCCTTCATCAGGATTATACTTACCGCTAAAAGTTTCCACCATATACCTGTACTTCCACCTCATCTTAGCCATCACTTTAATCCAATCATCAAGCAGCTCAGGTAAAGTTAAAAGCCGAAGAGCATGCCCGGTAGGCGCAGTATCTACTATGTATTTATCAAACTTGCCTTCCTCTATTAAATCAACGATGGTTTTAAACCCCATCACCTCGTCAATGCCCGGAATAGGCAAATCAAAGATGGAATCAATATCTTCCTCGTCTAAATAGGTCGAGGTGCCTAGAATTTTCCTTATCTCGGCTTTATATTTTATTTTGAATTTTGAAAGAGCTTTTTCTGCGCTTATCTCAAGAGCGCTGAGATTTTTTATACCTTTTATTTCTTTTATCTCGCTGCCAACAACCTCTCCTAAACTATCAGAGAGCGAATGAGCAGGGTCTGTGGAAATAAGAAGTGTCTTAAAATCCTTAGCTAAATAAAGGCCTGTGCTTGAGGCACAGGTCGTCTTTCCTACTCCGCCTTTCCCGCCGAATAAAATTAACTTTAACGCATTTTCTTTTAATCCGGTTAATGCCATCCGTCACCCTTCGACGCGCTCCTCATTTCATTCGTCACTTGCTCAGGGTGACCCTGAGCGAAGTCGAACGGGTCATTTCTTTATGCTTATTTCTAAAATACCGTTTTTATAGTTAGATGTGAGGGTCTCGGCCTTAACCTTTGCCGGAAGCAGAATCTCCTTATGGTATTTTCTATCACCTGTCTGAGCTGAAATATCCAAGATATCTCCTTTTAAATCTAACTTTACATCCTCTTGGTTCACTCCAGGCATTTCAGCATAAACTCGAATCTCTTCTTTTTCGTCAAAGACATCTGTAATTGGTTCTCTTTCTTCTTCAACTGTAGGCCCTTTTGGGGTCTTCTTGATATTACCAAAAGGTTCAACTATGGGCTTACCTCCCACAGCAGTCTTTATAGAAAACCCGAAAACTCCCTTCATACCTTCTTTAAGATGGCTCAGGTCTATTTCGCCTTCTTTCTTTATCTCACCGCCTGCTTTTTTTAACTCAGCTGCCAGATCAACTAATTTCTCAATACCATTAAATAAACCGCCCAGGCTTATTTTTCCTATGCCAAAATCAAAATCTAAGCCCTCATCCTTTTGTTTATCCTTTTTCTTCACCATCTCCTGCCTCCTCGTATTTATCTTCTATGTTTTCCTTTTCTTTCCTCTCTTCTACAGAAACTTTTGGCTTGGCAATAACCCCTTTACCCTTGCACCTTAAGCAAGGAAGGCTTGAGCCGCGTTCCCTACCTCTACCTTTACACAAAATACAAGCCTCGATATCTTTACTTTCAACAGCTACAACACCTTTACCCTTACAAACATTACAAGTAAGGTCTCTATTTAAAGGCGCTCTTCCACCTCCATTACAATAAGCGCATATGACTACAAAACCTGGCATCCGAACTATCCCAGCCCCTGCGCAGCCAGGGCATCTTATTGCCTTATTATGAGATATAATGCCTTTTCCTTTACAAAAACCGCATCTATAGTCATTCCTATTTAAGACTTCGCCCTTTTGCCCTACTTTTTGGCTTTGCCAGTCATAAACCTTCCACTCCATTTCGACTCCCTGCCTGCCGGCAGGCAGGCTCTGAACTAAATACGCAGCCTTTAGTTCGACTTCGCTCACTACAGGATTAATACTTTATGGACATCTTCTTCAGAGGTTTTCGGGAAGTTACACTACGCTCTGCTGTTGCATCCGTCACCTCTTCTACTTCTTTCTTGGAAAGCTTCATACGTTGAATAATACTATCTAATCGCGTATAGGCACTTTTTCTTCTTTTATCTAAGCCAAATATCTCTCTATCTAACCTAGCTTTTTCCCGGTCAAGCACATATAATTCTAAGTAACTTGACCTCATAGCCTTTGGAATAGAACGCGCGCCTATGGAGTGCATTCCTCTTATATCGCTTACCGTCTGAAGTTGAGACATGCTTTTCATTG
>DCOU01000069.1:12938-18818 GCA_002322525.1 Candidatus Omnitrophica bacterium UBA1562
CTCTTTCTTTGGACATACTAAGAGCGACTATTATAATGCTTCGCAACTATATCTCCCACCAAAACTTTTATCTTGTTCTGATTTGTCTTAGAGCCCACTCGGCTAGTCTCAGAAGATAAGATATCCTGACACATCTGGGTAAAAACACCATTGGTTTGGGCCAGAGTAAGCTGTTGAGCGCTAAGAGTTTTACCAATCATAATACAGGCCCGAATAGTCGGCGCAAATTCACACTTTCCCGACTCCCGCAATTCCCGAACAATATTCACAATCGTCTCGGAATCTCGTTTGGAAAGCTTTGTTTTTGCTCGTGTGATAGCCAGCTCTGTCTCATGGTCAAAATAGTCCATATCTATGGTGATCATCCTGTCGCGCAGCGCATCCTGGCTTCGGTGGACTCCGGCATATTCTTCCGGGTTACTGGTAAAGATAGCAGTAAAGTCAGGATGTACCTTTAAATATGGCTGCTCTCCACCTCTTCCTACGGGTAAATCCATTATCTTCTCTTGTAAAATTGCCAGGAGTATATTATTTGCCTCTGGCCGGGAGCGTGTAAACTCATCGTAAATAAGGGTAAACCCATATTTACAGGCAACCGTTAAACGATTATCCACCCAATGCTTGGTCATGTCTTCTTCCATTTTCATAACCCGGGATACAAAACGGTCAACCACCTTTCTAAAACGATAACCGTGTTCACCGCCCACCAGATCCGAAGTAGTAAACTCTTCATCTCCGTGAATCATCACTACCGGCCTTTTAAGCTTAGAGGCAATGTGCATAGCCAAAGTAGTCTTTCCACTCCCAGAAATCCCTCTAAAATGGACAGGAAAACCTGCCTTTATATAGGAAAGGGCCCTGCGGGTAATATCTTTGACGAGCTTTGTCTCCACAAAATCTGCCATGGGACTTGGTTCAAGGACTGTAGTCATTTCGTCAATCATTTTTACTCACCTCACTCTCGTTAAAGTACTATACTGTTTAAGATTTTATTTTGCCTTTTTCTCTTTTAAGTTCTTTTGCATTTCTTTCCAATTTTTGCTTGCTCCTTCTAAATCTGAACGCACTGCCTTTTGACTCTTTTGAAAATCTTTCCTGAGTGAATTAACATCTTTCGTCAAATTTTCTTTATCTTTAGAAAGGCCTTCCTTTAAATTCTTAGCCATTTCTTTATGCGACTTCTTACAATCACCCATGAATTTTCTAGCGTTATCCCTGATGGTTCCTGTTTGTTCTTTTATATCCTTAACATCTTTTTTTACATCATGAAGAGACTTTTTTCTATCTTCGTGCCCCGCTGCAATGTCTTTGCAGATCGTTTCCATACCACTAGATATATTACCCATAGACTAACCCCCTTCTTTTTTAGGCACAACCCCTGTGCCTCGACAAACACTACAAGGAAGATTCCCATCCTCCCTATAACCTGCGCCACCGCAATTAAAACATTCTTCCTTTGCCCCTCTAAAAGCAGTAAAACCTTTTCCCCGACAAGCTGAACAGGTAATTCTTGAGTGAGGATGGACACCTGTACCTTTACAAAAAGCGCACTCAACCATTGGCCAGCTAACCTCAACCTTACCGTTACCTTTACATACTTGACAGTCAGATAACTTGGAGAGAAGCCCGAAAGGGTCCTTGCCTTTGCCTTTACAAAAAACGCACGTAATTAGAGCCATATTTTAATTATCCCGCTTAAATCTTACTTTTTCCCCCTCTTGGCTTTCTTGCCTCTTTTTTTACCTTTCTCTTCGCCTGTATCTGCTTTTTCTCCGGCTTCAATTTTGGCTATTACGCCTGTCTCTCTGGATTTAGCCAAGTTATCAGCCATTCCTTGCCAAGCGCGCCTTGCCTTCACCATATCAGAGTGATATTCTCCAACAAGCGCCTGGGTATTGTCGACTATATTCTTTACGGCAGTTTTAATCACTTTGACGTCTTTGCTAAGCTTATCCTTAAGCTCTTCTGACATTTCCTTATGGTCTTTATTAAAACCGTTTATCATTGAGCCTGTCTTCTTAGTCAAATCCTTGACAAAATCTGTAATGCCCTTGACAAAATCGGTCAAGCTCTTTACTTGCGCCTCGCTCATGTTCTTGCGATTCTTGCCAAACTCTTTTAAGAGACTTGCTACATTTTTGGCTAAATCCTTGGCATAATTGTTTAAAAGTTCTGCTTGTTCACTAGACATCTTCTTCCTATCCGAAGTAAAGCCTTTTATGGTTTTCCGGGCATCAGCTACTATTTTATGCGTATCTGCAACTATGTCACCCAATGCCTTTACCCGTACATCGTAAGAAGCAAGAATATCCTCGGTAAGGCCTTTCATGCTCTCTGCTATTCCCATTTTCTACCTCCTTTTTTGATATGGTTATTTTATCACGCTATCTTTTACTACATCTATATTAACCTCGTCAGAAACCTTGCTATTTTCGTTAGTTTCTTCTGCTTTTCTAAGAGGTGGGATTGCCTTGAGCGAATTAGTTCTCCAGCTCTTGACTGATTCTTTTCGTTTCTTTTTAAACTCAACCAACATACCATGAACTTTTCCTCTTCTCTTTTGAACTTCTACTTTTCTTTCTTCTTGCTGCGCTATCCGCTCCTTATGTTCTGCCTGAAATTCCCTAAGCATTGATTTAAGGTCTTTTATTCTCAATTCCCTTCCCTTAGATAAAAGCTCAAGAAGTTTTTTGGTCATCTCTTGTTGTTCTTTTTGAAAGTCTTTTAATTTGGATATTACCTCTTGTTTTCTTTTATCCTGCTGGGCAAGAATCTCAACCATCAATTTTTGAGATTCCTTAACTCCAACCCCCTCACCATTTGCAAGGGCATCTTTAATTTTGGTTAAATTATCCTTTAGAAGATTTAACATTTGTTTCTGTTCAGTAAGATAACTATTTACTAAATTCCTTATTTCTTTTTCCTTCTCAATCTGGATAGCAAGAACCCCCTGCATCATCCAGTTAAAATCTGCCCTTCTTAAATGTTCATTCTTGGCAAGCAAATCTTGCAACTGAGCGCTAATGACTTGCCGCTCTTCTTTTATATCAAAGAGTGGATCTTGAAATTCATTAAGAATCAAGTGTGTAGTTTCAAAGAAAGATTTGATGTTTTCAATCTTTACTTCATAGGAAGCGACGATATCCTCTACCACTTTATTTAAATCTAAGGTTTCTGGCATTTTTAAGATTGCTCCTCTTTTGGAAGGAATTTCTTGGCTAACCATGCTTTTCTCCCGCCTTTGGCAGGCTTAAGGATGATCCGGCAAGAACCCCTCTTGATCTTATCCTTTAGGCTGCTGTTGCGGTTAAACCGATAGCTTCAGCATACTTCAGGTAAGTCTCGACTGATGCCACTACGACTCTAGCTTCAATCGCGAGTATTTCAATACCCACTAAAGAGACTCTTACCCAAGCATCAATTACGACGCCCTTGTCCAGGATACGGTCAACAACTTCAACCAAGCTGGAAGAACCAATCGCTTTTTCTACTGCCATGTAAATCACCCCCTTTCATTTTTAGATTTATTTCTTTAAATCGTATTTAAAAATTCTGCTACAAAAATCGGAAGAATCAATACACGCTCATTAGTAGAAAAACTGGGTTGCAACTTGCGCAAATTCGTTTCATTGATGCGCCTTCTTTTCTGTTCTATTAAAGCCCTTTTCACCGTTCTTTTCAGCCTATCTATATTAAAAGGCTTATCCAGAAAAGCATAAGCCCCTAATTCTTTTGCCCGAGTCCTAGTAGAATCATCTCCAAAAGCAGAAATCATAATGGTTTTCAAATTGGGCCTGATGCGAAGAGTCCTTTCTAATACAGTCAAACCTGACATTCTGGGAAGCTTATAGTCTAAAATCATCAAGTCATATGGCTCCTGCTTAATTCTTGCCAAAGCAGATTCTCCATCATAGGCAATATTTACCTTAAAACCTCTTTCTTCAAGAATCTCTGAGGTCAACTCTCCCAAATCCCTGTTATCATCAACTACTAACACTCGGCCCATTATTTGGATTATCCTCCCAAAAATCTGGCTAAAGAAGCTTTACCTACATAATATATAAGCAACAAATGTGCCATACAGTACACCTTTCGAAAGATTTTTTTATCTTGCAGAATTTTCTTTCGTATCTTCTTTAGTTACATAGGGATGAAGAAATAATAAATTCTGCTGAGTTTTTATCTGTTTGACGACAAAATAGTTTTGCATTAGAAAGATGTAAAGTCCTTTCTACGCTTTTGTAAGAATCTTCTTACGGTTTTAGAAGCCATCACTTTATTTGAAATTTTTTTATTTTAGAATAGAGGGTCATGCGGTCTATCTTAAGTATCTTGGCAGCCTTGGTTTTATTGCCTCCAGCTCTAACCATGGCCTCTTTAATCATCTTCTCCTCAATCTGTCCCGCGGACTTTTCCTTCGCTTCCCTGAGCGAAGCGCCTTCTTTCGAAGTCGAAGTATCAAGCTGAAGATGAAGCTGTGTAGGTTGGTTACCATTATTTAAAGAAAGGCACGCAAGGGTGATGTCCTTAGAATCGGCCAAAAGAACCGCTCGTTTGATCACGTTTTTTAGTTCCCGAACATTACCCGGCCAGTGATAATTAAGAAGAAATCTCATTGCCTCCCCTGAGAAACCCTTCGTTTTCTTGCCAAGGTCTCTGTTTGCTTCATCCAAAAAATATTTAATTAAAATAGGCAGGTCTTCCTTTCTTTCTCTTAAAGGCGGAAGGTCTATATGGAACTCGTTTAATCTGTGAAATAGGTCATCTCTAAATTCACCCATCCTTACGGCTTCGGAAAGGGTGATATTCGTTGCCACGATTATGCGCACGTCTACGCTTATATCAATCTTCCCGCCCAAGTGTTGAAATTTCCTTTCCTGAACTGCTCTTAAGAGCTTCATCTGTATACCATTCGGAAAATTTGTGATCTCATCGAAGAATAGAGTGCCACCATTGGCTTGTTCAAACTTACCCTCTTTCCGTTCCTCGGCCCCGGTAAAAGCGCCCTTCTCATAACCAAAGAGTTCGCTCTCCACCAACGTATCCGGTATGGCACCAGAATCTATTGCGATGAAAGGCTTGTCTTTACGCAGGCTCTTTTCATGAATCATTTTTGCTATCAACTCTTTCCCTGTGCCGCTCTCCCCCTGAAGTATCACGGTCATATTTGTGACAGCAATGATCTCAACCTGTTTTAAGACCTGTTTTATTCGGGAGCTATCCCCCATCGTCTCTTCTATGGCAGGCATCTGGCCCAATTTCTTTCTTAAGAATTCCACTTCCCGGCTTAGATATTGGGTATGAAGAGCTTTTTTAATGATAAGAATCAATTCTTCATTATCAAATGGCTTGGTAACATAGTCAAATGCGCCTAGTTTCATGGCTTTTACTGCATCTTTTACCTCTCCGTAGGCAGTAAGCATAATTATAATCAAGTCTTTATCAATCCTTTTTAACTTCTCCAAAATTTCCATCCCATTCATACTGGGCAGCCTAATATCTAACAAGGCTAAATTAGGACAATTTCTTTGCACTGCCTTAAGCGCTTCTCTTCCATCTTCTACAGCAAGTACATCATAGCCTTCATCCTTTAAAATACTTGAAAGGTTAAAGCGCAGGTCCTTATCATCATCTATAACTAGAATTCTTTCCACCCTAACTTACTCCCACCTTACGAAGTTCTCTTATATTTCTTAATATAGTCTCTTCACTAAAGGGCTTGTCTATAAAACCATAAGCCCCCAATTTCCTTGCCTTGTCTCTAACTTCTTCAGTACCATAGGCAGAGATTATGTTTACTGCTGTAGAGGGATTTATCTTTTTGATGCAAGATAAAAGCCTCAATCCATCGCCATCAGGTAATTTTAAATCTAAAAATAC
>DCOU01000116.1:0-14775 GCA_002322525.1 Candidatus Omnitrophica bacterium UBA1562
GAGTCAAAAATTAACATAGTACTGTAACTTACTCACACTTTCAGTGTTCGTAAGTTATGTGCTCATTGAATATGATTCAAGAAGCAATAAAACAGTTATCTCAAAATAAAAATTTAACAGGTGACCAGATGCAGGCGGTCATGGAAGAGATTATGGCTGGTAAGGCAGATACTAGTCAGATAGTTTCTTTTTTAACTGCATTAAATAAAAAAGGCGAAACAGTGCAAGAGATTACTGCTGCTGCATCTGTTATGCGCAGGCATGTCACCAGAATCTATGTAGATAAAGAGCCGCTCCTGGATACCTGCGGAACCGGCGGAGATGTTAAGGGGTCATTTAATATCTCAACCGCAGCAGCTTTTGTTGCCAGCGGCGCCGGCATCACTGTTGCTAAACACGGTAATCGTTCTGTATCGAGTTCGTGTGGAAGTGCGGATATATTAGAAGCATGGGGTATAAATATCAATATGACTAAAGAAAAATTAGAAAAATGCCTGAATGATGTGGGAATAGCTTTTTTGTTTGCACCCAACCTTCATCCGGCAATGAAATATGCTATGCCTGCAAGGAAACAAATGGGAGCCAGGACCGTATTTAATATTTTAGGACCTCTGACTAATCCTGCAGGAGCAACGCATCAGTTGATGGGTGTTTATGATCGCCATTGGGTAGATACATTAGCAGCGGTATTAGGAAATCTTGGCACAATACATGCGCTGGTTGTGCACAGCGAAGACGGCCTCGATGAGATAGCAACCACAGCTAAGACTTTTGTTTGTGAAGAATATAAGGGTAAATTAAATAGTTATGAAATAGACCCCGAAGACTTCGGGTTTCCTCAAGTTAAACTAGAGGATTTAAAGGGCGGTGCAGTTACCGATAATGTGAAAATAATGCTTGATGTCTTAAAGGGAAAACCCGGAGCGCACCGGGATATAGTGGTATTAAATTCCGCAGCTGCCATATACGCTGCCGATAAAGCAAAGTCCATAAAGGAAGGAATAAGATTAGCTTCGCAATCTTTAGATAAAGGAAAGGCATTGGAGAAATTAGAATTGCTGAAAGAATATTCTCTAAAATAAGTATGAAAAAAATAGACACCTTGAAAGAAATAGTAGCAAAAAAGAAGGAGAAAATACTTTTAGCGAAACAGACTGTTTCAGAAGAAGAGCTAAATTCAAAGATACAGGGTTTGCCACAGACGCGCCCTTTTATAGAAGCCATAAGTAAACCTAAACAGATCTCTCTCATTGCTGAGATAAAGAAACAATCTCCCTCCCGAGGCATAATCCGACAGGATTTTAATCTCAGGGAAATTGCCGCTATTTATCAGGACTGCGCAGTTCAGGCCATATCCGTATTGACTGAAGAGGATTATTTTGACGGGAATATTTCTTACCTTAATGAGGTCAAGGACTTGGTAGATCGCCCCATTTTGAGAAAAGATTTTATTTTAGAGCCATATCAGGTTTACGAATCACGGTTCTCTGGCGCAGATGCCATACTTTTGATTGCGGATTTATTATCCAAAGAGAAATTATCAGAGTTGATGCAGTTAGCTGATAGCTTAGGGCTGGATTGTTTAGTGGAAGTCCATGATAAAAAGGAATTAAAAAAGGTTTTAAATTTAAAAGCGCCTTTAATAGGAATAAATAACCGTGATTTACACACCTTGGAAGTGGATTTTAAGCTCACAGAGAAATTATTCCCTTTAATTCCTAAGGATAAAGTTGTGGTTGTTGAGAGCGGCATCAAAAGCTATCAGGATGTTTTATTTTTAAAGATATTAGGCGTGAGTGCGGTTTTGATTGGCGAGGCCTTTATGGAGGCCGAAGATATAAAGAAGAAAGTGGAAGAATTAATGGGATGGTAAATGAGGCCATAACTTACGGAGCGAAGCGAACGTAAGTTATATAGCCGAATTTATCCCGACGAGTATGCTAAAATTTTCTTTGAAAATTTTAGCATATCTTACGAGTCGGGATACTATTATAGGTTGCAGAAAATTAAGGTTATGGTTAAAGTAAAGATATGCGGTATAACTAATCTGGAGGATGCGCTTAAAATAGCAGAATTGAAACCAGATGCTTTAGGATTTGTTTTTTATAGGAAAAGTCCAAGATATATCAAACCAGAAAGAGCAAAAGAAATTATTAAACAAATCCCGAAGTTTATTAAGAAAGTGGGAGTCTTTGTTAATGACAAAGAGCAGAATATAAAACGCATTGCCAAGGATTTAAAGTTAGATATGCTACAGTTTCATGGGAATGAATCACCGGAATTTTGTGAAAAGTTTAGGGATTATAAGATAATTAAGGCATTTAGAGTAAAGGAAAAAATAGATTTTAAAGATATGTTGCATTATAAAACTTCTGCTTATCTTTTTGATACCTTTGTAAAATCAAAGATAGGCGGAACAGGTAGGAAGTTCAACTGGGCGTTAGTAAGGCATCTGGGTGGTTTTCATAAGCCAATATTCTTATCCGGCGGGCTTAAAGCTCAGAATGTCAAAGAGGCAATAAGAAAGGTAAGGCCGGATTGGGTGGATGTTTCCACTTCTGTTGAGATAAAACCCGGGAAGAAAGACTATAATAAGGTAAAAGAGTTCATTGAAGTAGTTAAGAAAACTGCTCTTTAGATATTTTGCTGCGGGATTTGTAGATAGGGTCTGTCCCCGAAGGGGACTGACCCTAAACAATATAAACGAATCTGTCGATTTTCTCGCTCGTTGAGAAAGTTAAGTTTGCGGGTCCTGCCGAGGCATGTTCTCGCAGCACCGCTCGAAATTCCCCAGCGTGGAATTTCTCGCTTCGAGAAAATTCTCGCTCTGCCCGACTTCATAAATAGCAGGGCAACCATGCCCGCTCGAATTTTCTACGTGCTGCTCAAACACGCCTCGTCACCCGCAAATACTCGATTCTTCAGCAGCCGGCTGAGAATTCGTTAGGTTCATTAGTAACATTATTTTTTATATAAAATTAGTCTATTTAACTAGCGAGTAGCAATAGGAGGAGTAAATGCATAGGAAAAATGGTATTTTCTTGTTGTTTCTGTTCTGTATTTTTATTTCTTTAGGTTGTGCTACTACTGGTAAAAAAATTGATCAAAATAAAGTTAGTCAGATTAAAGAAGGAGTAACCACTGAACAGGAAGTTATATCTTTGCTTGGTGCGCCATTTATGAGGACCCTTGATTCTAATGGGAAGATTATTATGGTTTATCAATATGCGAAAATAAGAAATCGTGCATCAAATTTTATTCCAATAGTAAACATATTGAATGGCGGTATGGATATGCGCCAACAAATGCTGACGATTCTTATAGGAAAAGAAGAAAAAGTTGAAAAATATACACTAAATGATGCAAATAGCGAAATTAACTCGGGATTACTAAATACGAAATAATAAGCCAAATTTCACCGCTTAGCTGGAAAGATTTTATCTAGAACTCAAGACCGTTTCCGAACGAACGTAAGGAGCGCAGGAGCTCTCTTATGAGGCGAGACTTCTCCGTGCTTAGCATCTATGAATAACCCCCGCTTCATTTTTAAATATGAGTGGGGGATGGGGGGCTTACAGGAGAAGTTGAGCCGAATGCGACGAGCACCGCAGTGAGAGAGGAGACGGGATTGAGTTCAGGCGAGAACGAGAAGTCGAGAAAAATATGAAAAAGTGCCCCTATTGCGCGGAAGAGATACAGGATGAGGCGATAAAGTGCCGGTTTTGCGGTGAGTTCCTTAAGAAAAAGAAAAAATGGAGGAACTGCCTTTTTGGTTGCTTTATCGCATTTATTGTATACATTTTATTGAGCATCGGATTCCTGTATTTTATTTTTCTCGTTCCGAAGTTAATTTTTAGTAAATTGTTTTTCGGAAGCTTTCAGTTACATCCTTATCAGTATCCGCCGTCTACAGGCGGCGGCATAGAAGGATTTTTAAGAGATTTTGCTGAGGGCTTTAGGCAGTTTTGGGAGAGGATTAAGGATTTTTTACATCTTGGTCCGCGAAGTTATAAGATTACATTTTGGATGTAAAGTTTTATGGTTATAGATCTATTTAAATTGACGGGTTTTTATTTTTAACCTATAATGCCTTGTAACTTAAATAAGGATTGCATTGATTACACAGATTTCAAAAGCAGATTACACAGATTACCGACCTAAAATTTATCTGTGAAATCTAATCCTTAATCTGTGAAATCATACCTTTATTTAATTGACAGAGCACTATAATAGCGCAGATTACAGAGAGGTTTACCCCGTTAGAAATAATAATCTAACAGGGGTAAAAAATTTCTAACGGGGTGAATATGTTACCGGATAAAAAAGGTCATTTTAATGGTTTTGGTGGCAGGTTTGTGCCTGAAACGCTCATTTATGCCCTCGACGAGTTAGAAAAAGAGTATAAAAAGGCACGCCACGATAAAAAATTTATTCAAGAACTTAATTATTACCTCAAGGAATATGCCGGCCGGCCTACGCCGCTATATCTTGCCCATAACTTAAGCAGGTATTTAGGTATAAATAAGATTTATCTTAAAAGAGAAGACCTGCTGCACACAGGTGCGCACAAGATAAATAATACTTTGGGCCAGGTGCTGCTCGCGCTTCGGATGAAGAAGGAGCGTATTATTGCCGAAACCGGTGCAGGCCAACACGGGGTAGCCACAGCCACAGTAGCGGCAATGTTTGGACTTGAATGCGATATCTATATGGGCGAGGAAGATATCGCAAGACAAAGATTAAATGTCTTTCGGATGAAACTTCTGGGTACAAGAGTAATACCGGTTACCAGCGGCTCAAAGACATTAAAGGATGCTACTACCGAAGCATTAAGGGACTGGGTAACCAATGTGCGCACTACACATTATATTATTGGCTCTGTAGTCGGGCCACATCCATATCCGATGATAGTCAGAAATTTTCAATCAATACTCGGCCGCGAGGCAAAACAAGAGATTCTAAAAAAAGAAAATAGGTTGCCTGACTATCTCGTAGCTTGCGTAGGCGGTGGCAGTAATGCTATGGGTTTATTCCATCCCTTCTTTAAGGACAAAAAGGTAAAATTTATTGGCGTGGAAGCAGCTGGTTTGGGCCTGGCTTCAGGAAAACACGCTGCTACTCTGGTAGGAGGCAGACCCGGTATTTTACACGGTTCTAAATCCGACCTTTTAGAAGATGAGTTTGGCCAGGTAAAAATTGCCCACTCTATTGCTGCAGGCCTTGATTATCCGGGCGTTGGGCCGGAGCACGCCTATTATAAGAAGATAGGCAGGGCAAGTTACGTGGCAGTGAGTGATAAAGAGGCCTTGGAAGGTTTTAAGTTATTGTCTGAGATAGAAGGAATAATCCCGGCTTTGGAGCCTGCGCATGCCATATTCTACTTAACCAAGATGGCCAAAAAGATTAATAAAGATTCTATTATTATTCTTTGCCTTTCCGGCAGAGGGGACAAGGACTTGGATATTGTAGTGAAGAGTTTAAGACTATGAGTCTCATTGACCAGAAATTTCAAGCATTAAAAAGAGAGAATAAAAAGGCATTTATTGCCTTTATAACTTGCGGTTATCCCAACCTCAATATTACAAAAAAACTAATATTGGAATTTGCTAAGATTGGTGTGGATATTATAGAGCTGGGTGTTCCTTTTTCCGATCCTCTTGCTGACGGCCCGATAATCCAGGCAGCCTCAAAGGCAGCGCTGGATAAACAAGTCCATCTTAAGGATATATTGCGTTTAGTAAAAAAGGCCCGCAGGTCAACCGATATCCCTATCTGCCTGATGACTTATTATAATCCGATATTCTGTTTCGGCGAGGAGAAATTTGCCAGGGAAGCAGCTCTAGCGGGGGTTGACGGCGTAATTATACCTGACTTGCCTCCTGAGGAAGCGCGCTCGTTTATAAAACAGGCAGCCGCAAATAATATAGATACTATATTTTTGCTTGCCCCTACTTCGACCAATGAACGGATAAAATTAATCTCCCGAGTATCAAAAGGGTTTATTTACTATGTTTCTTTAACCGGAGTCACCGGCCCGCGTGCAAAGTTGCCTTCGGATATTACCGGGCATATAAAATTAATCAAAAAAAATACCGCTAAGCCGGTTTGTGTGGGGTTTGGCATATCGAACAATAAACAGGTTGAAGAGATTAATAAAATCGCAGACGGAGTAATCGTGGGCAGCTCTATCGTTAAAAAAATCAAAGATAATATCGGTAAACCCGGCTTGGTAAACAAGGTAACCAATTTTGTTTGGAGTTTGAAAAAATGAGGCCAGGCAGTGTATAGAAAAGCCAGGTTAGATAACGGCGTAAGGATAGTTACTCATAATATGCCCAAGATGCAATCTGTGGCAGTGGGCGTATGGATAAAAGTAGGGGCAAGGTATGAAACAGCCGAGAACAAAGGCATAAGCCATTATCTCGAGCACCTTTTGTTTAAGGGCAGCAAAAAATATTCCTGCCGGAAACTCAAGGAATCAATCGAGGGCGTGGGAGGGTCTTTAAACGGCTTTACCTCTGAAGAGCTGACTTGTTATCTGGCAAAGCTGCCCCATCGGTATCTGGATTTAGGCCTGGATATTCTTTCTGATATGGTTATAAATCCCTTGTTGCCGCAGGAGGAAGTGGAAAAAGAAAGGACAGTAATTCTGGAAGAGTTAAAAATGTACAAGGACCTTCCCCAGAGTTATGTGTATGACCTTCTGGATGAACTGTTGTGGCCGAAACAGATATTGGGGATGAGCGTTATCGGTTCGGTAAAATCGATAAATGCGATTAAAAGAGAGGATTTACATTTGTTCCAGAAGCGGTATTACTCGCCTTTTAATATCGTGGTTAGCGCGGTAGGATTATTGGACAATGATCGGCTCATAAAAAGGACAGGCAGGATTTTTTCTCATTTGAAAGATAAGAACGTAAATAAATTCATCGAAGCGCGGCAGCTGCAAAGTAAACCCCAATTAAAATTATTGCATAAGCAGACCGAGCAGACGCATATTGCCCTGGGGTTCCATGGTTTTAAAAGAGACGACTCCTTAAAACATGCCCAGGGCTTATTGCATGTGATTTTGGGCGCCAATATGTCCAGCCGCCTGTTTAATGAGCTAAGAGAGAAAAAGGGCCTTGCCTATGAAATCGGCACACAGATTAAGCGCTTTGAAGATACGGGGGCGTTTCTGGTGCACGCCGGCATTGACAACCGCAAGGTAACCCACGCCTTAGCCGTTATCTTAAAGGAGCTCGAGAAGGTAAAACATAAATTGGTAAGCGTTGGTGAATTTAAACGCGCAAAGGAATTTTATCTGGGACAACTTGAATTAGCGCTTGAGGATACGATGGACCATATGTTATGGATTGGCGAATCCACAGCCACATTGGATAAGACCTATTCTTTGGCCGATGTCATTAAAGAGGTAGGTAAAGTAAGACGGGAAGATATTCTGGGAGTCGCCAAGAATATCTTTCAAGAAAAGAAGTTGAACCTTGCGCTTATAGGCCCGCTCAAAGATAGCGAAAAAATTATATATGACCGGCTCCGTTTAAAATAGTTAGTACTGAAAAATTAAAGATGAACCTCCCTTTCTCGTTACCTATAATATTGATATTTTTATTTGTTTTGGCGTTATTATCATTCTTCTTTTCTGCTTCTGAGACCGCAATTATCGGCTTAAACAAGATACGCCTGCGTCATATGATTGCCCAGGGGATTAAACGCGCAAAAAGTATTCAACGGTTAGCCACAAAATTAGATAAATTTATTGCAGCTATTCTAATTGGAAATGACTTCGTAAATATTGCAATATCTGCTATTGTGACTGCAATATTTATATATATATTTGGTTATCACTGGGGGGTAGTTATAGCAATGTTTATATCTGCGTTTTTTGTACTTATTGCATGTGAAATAACCCCTAAAATATTAGCTATTAAACATACGGAAAAGATTGCCCTACTTACCGCACCTTTTATGGAGGCATTTATTAACGTATTTCGACCAATCATTCTTATTTTTACTGGTACAAGCAATTTTATTTTAAAAATATTAAGGGTAGGTCCCGGCAAACGGTCTCCGTTGATAACTGAAGAGGAGCTGCGCCTGATGATAGAAATCGGCAAAGAAGAAGGGGTTTTAAGCGACGAAGAACGGAAGATGCTGCATCGTATTTTTGAGTTTGGGGATACAAAGGTAAGCGAAGTAATGGTGCCAAAAGAGAAAATTATCGGCATCGATATAAATTCTACCCCCGAAAAATTATTGAATATTTTTGTAGAAGAAGGCCATGCCCGGTTGCCTGTTTATGAAAATTCTATTGATAACATTATCGGTATAATTTATGCCAGAGATTTACTTTATGTGCTGAGGGATAAAGGCCTATTTGTGTTACAGGACCTCGTCCAGAAAGCATACTATACAGCCGGCACATTACGGGTGAATGAACTACTAAAAAAGTTTCAGATAGATAAAGTTCAGATAGCTATTGTGGTTGATGAGCATAAAAAGACAATTGGCCTGGCAACGCTGGAGGACTTAATTGAAGAAATCGTTGGTGAGATTGAAGAAGAACATATCAATCACACTCTAGATAAGAATTGATTGACCCCGCACCTTAATTGTGTATAATATACTTTATATTAAGATGCGGGGTTGACACACAAATTAAGCTGTGATAATATAACACAAATTGAACGAGACATCCTGCCAAAAAAATAGCGGGATAATTCGCACTTATAACTTACTCACACTGTCGTGTTCGTAAGTTATGTGCTCATTAAAGGAGGAAGAGAAATGGCAGAAACGGGATACTGTGTGAAGTGTAAAAAGTCCAGAGAAATGAAGGATGAGCAGAAAGTTACGATGAAAAACGGCCGTTTAGCAGTAAAAGGGAAATGTCCTGAGTGCGGCACAGGGATGTATAGGATTTTAGGAAAGAAGTAACCACTGAACCACTGAGAAAAAACTGAGGCACTGAGAAAACTCAGTGATTCAGAAAACGTGTTTTAAAAGTAGGTTATTCAGTGTCTCAGTGGTTGCAAGGGAGGTAGGGAAGTAATAGAGCCAAAAAAATTAGCACTGCGCATTGCGGCGATTGCTAAATCTAAAAAAGCTAAGCGCATAATTGTCTTGGATATGCGTAGTGTCTGTAACTTCTGCGATTATTTTGTTATCCTAAGCGGCGCTTCCCTAAGACAGGTAAATGCAACTGCGCAAGCTATAGAAGAAGATTTATCCCGCCCCTGCGCGCAGGGGCGGGATTTAGCTAAAGATAGAATAAAATCTCTCTCTAAGGTTAATCCCAACGATAAATCAGGCTGGGTAGTTTTAGACTTGGCAAGCGTTGTGGCACATATCTTTTACGAACCGATGAGAGAGTTTTATTCTTTAGAGAGATTGTGGTCCGATGCCAAAAGGGTAAGAATTCCTTCCTAATTTAGTGCTCGCCAATCCACGTATTTTAAAATAAGATGAGAAAAAATATCCGGGATTTACTGATACCAATAATAAAAAATTCATTAAAAGATCTAAATCTGCATAAGGCTTCAGATGAATTTTTATGTTTGGACCTTCCGCAAGATAAACGGTTTGGCGACTTTTCCACTAATATCGCTTTAAGGTTAAGCAAGGCAACAGCTAAATCTCCTTTTGAAATTGCCATAACCCTTGTTGATAATATAAAGAAATATTTAGAAAGGAGCACTCTAAAAAATTATATAAAGGAAGTTAAAGCTGAGGGCGCAGGATTTATAAATTTTTATTTAAGCAATAATTACTTTTATGAAGAGTTACAAAATATAATCTCAAAAGGCAATAATTTTATAAGGGTAGATGTAGGTAAGAACAGGCGCGTGCTTATTGAGTTTGTGAGCGCAAATCCTACCGGCCCTTTATCTGTAGCTCATGCCAGGCAGGCAGTAGCCGGAGATGTATTGGCAAATATATTGGATTGTTTGGGGTTTTGCGTCAGAAGAGAATATTATCTTAATGATGAGGGCAACCAAATAAACATATTAGGTAAGTCTATAGAGTTAAGGCTCAAGGAATTATCCGGTGAAAGAGTAGAATTTCCAGACGATCATTATCAAGGAGATTATATCCGGGATATAGCAAAAGAAATCTCCGCCAAAGGCGGAAAAGATTTTTCAGGCTATGGCGTAAAGTACATATTGAATATAATAAAAAATGAACTCGACGACTTTGGAGTGAGGTTTGATTATTGGTTTAGCCAAAGAAAATTGAGAGAGAGCGGCAAGATAAATAAGGTTTTAAATTTCTTAAAGAGAAAAGGTTTCATATACGAACAGGATGGCGCCTTGTGGTTTAAGTCCAGTCGGTTTGGAGACGATAAGGACAGGGTAGTTGTGAAAAGCGATGGGACTTACACGTATCTGGCGCCGGATATTGCTTACCATCAGGATAAATTTAAGCGCGGATTCGCTTGGTTGATAAATCTCTGGGGGCCTGATCATCACGGTTATATAAATAGGCTTAAGGCAGCAGTTACGGCATTGGGCAAAAATCCCGATTCCCTGTCGATTATTATTGTGCAATTAGCCTCTATATTTAGAGAAGGCAAGCCCGTCCAGATGTCCACGCGCCGCGGCCAATACATCACCCTACGGGAAGTGCTTGATGAGGTAGGTCTTGATGCCTCAAGATTCTTTTTTCTCATGCGCCGCACATCGAGTCACTTGGATTTTGATTTAGATATCGCTAAAAAACAGACATCGGAAAATCCCGTTTATTATGTTCAATATGCCCATGCCAGGATCTGCAGTATTTTAAATAACAGTCCTATAAAACTTAGGTTTACCCAGCCCCTGCGCGCAGGAGCTGGGTTTAAAGATATAGATTTGACCGTATTAGAAGAGGAAGAAGAGATAGAGTTGATAAAGAAAATATGGCAATTTCCTTATATATTAAATATCTGTTTTACTACCTTAGATCCATACATGCTGACGGTCTATTTACAGATAATAGCTGAAAGTTTTCATAAGTTCTACGATAAACATCGCGTATTAGGCCGGGATGATAAGTTAACTAAAGCACGATTAGCCCTGATCGAAGGGGTAAGGCTGGCCATATCTTCGGGATTGGGTTTACTTGGCGTATCAAAGCCGGAAAAGATGTAAGTGCGAAGCCACAAAATATTAAAGATTGCCTCACCCGATGCCCACCTACAGAATACTTTAAGCAGAGGACTTGGTATTTCTAAGATCCTTTCCCAGATATTAACAAACCGCGGTATCAATAATATAGATGAGGCAGAAAAATTCTTGAATACAAACCCAGACCATCTTTTGGACCCTTATTTATTCTCGGATATGCAAAATGCAATCAATCTTATCAAAAAGGTAGCCAAGAATAAAAAAAGGGTAATGCTCTTTGGTGATTATGATGTGGATGGCCTGACCGCACTTACTTTGTTAAAGGGGGCACTTTTAAAAAAAGGTTTGGATGCAATTCACTATATCCCGCATAGGATAAAAGAGGGCTACGGGCTAAACAAAAATACCATTCATTTTGCCAGACAAAAAGGCGTGGCGCTATTGATTACCGTAGATTGCGGAACAAATAATAATGAAGAGATACAGGAATTAAGGCGTCACAATATAGATGTAATAGTAACCGACCACCATGAACCTGCAAATTGTGATGTTGCACTTTGTGCTTCGGCAATTATAAATCCCAAAATAAAGGAGAGCCGCTACAAATACAGAGATTTGGCTGGCGTGGGTGTCGCTTATAAACTTTGCCAGGCTATTACAGGTAAGAAGTTGCTTGAAGATTTGGATTTGGTTTCCTTAGGCACAATTGCAGATGTAGTTCCATTGACAGGCGAAAATCGCGTGATGGTTAAGGAAGGTTTAAACAAACTTACACATACTGAACGGCCGGGCCTGAAGGCGCTTATGGAAATCAGCCGCATCAAGGGCAAGAAGATGACCTGCGGTTTTGTGAGTTTTATACTAGGGCCCCGTATCAATGCCAGCGGCCGCATGGATACAGCTGAGACTGCCTTAAATTTGCTTATGAGCAAGACAGATGAAGAGGCAGGGGAATTTGCCAGGACTATAGAGATGCATAATCGGCAGCGCCAGAAAATAGAAGAGAGGATTTTAGAAGAAGCGCAGGATTTAATTGACCGGGAGATTAATTTTAAGGAACATAAAATTATTGTTATCGCTAAAGAAAATTGGCATCAGGGTGTTTTGGGGATAGTAGCCTCCAAACTCGCAGATAAATTTTATAGGCCTACTATTGTTATATCTAAAACCGGTGGTTTATGCAAGGGGTCCGGACGTTCTATAAAGAATTTTCATTTGTTCCAGGCGCTCCTGGAATGCAAAGATTTATTAAAGACATTCGGCGGGCATAGCCATGCCGTAGGGCTTACCATAACTAACAATAATATAGAAGACTTCAGGAATAGAATTAACCGGTTTGCGAAAGAAAAATTAATTTTAGAAGATTTGCTTCCGAGTCTTGATATAGATATGGAGTTGTCCCTATCAGACCTCAATGAGGAAATTATAGCGGAGTTTGAGGCCTTAGAGCCTTTTGGCACAGGAAATCCCGAGCCGTTATTTTATACCAGAAACCTTAAGGTAAGAGGTGAACCGCAAGTTTTAGGCAGAGAAACATTAAAATTCTGGGTTACCGACGGCCATATTACTTCTCAGGCAATAGGATTCGGGATGGCTAGTTTTAAAGATAGCCTGACCAATGCAGCTAGTTTTGATCTGGTATATACTCCCAAAATTGACGATTGGCGAGGGGCGGGGAGCGTTTTATTAGAAAGCAAGGATATATTTTTTAGATAGGCTTTAGACTTTTTGCAGCCGGCCCTTTTTGATACATTTTGTGCAGGCATATACTTTTTCAGGCCGGTTGTTTATTAAGATACGTATCTTTTGCAGATTAGGATGGAAGGTGCGAGCGGTTGAACGGGTTACTTTTTTTCCTGTCCCGCCTTTCTTTTTAGCGAGGCCTTTTCGCACAATGCTTTTTCCTGCAACTTGCGTCTTACCGCATATAGCGCATATTTTTAACATATCAATCACTCCTATAAAAACTAAAGTATACTTGAAAATAACCTATTGTCAAGGTAAAATAAGGAGATTGTTGAAAAAATCCTAAACACTGCAGCAATCTCTGATTTAAAGATTAAAAACAGATTGCACAGATTAAATCTCCGACGAGACAATCTGTGTAATCTTTAGTAATCTGTGTAATCAGAGAGCGCTGATATGGTTTTTAAGAATATTTCAGCGCTCTCACAAGTGAGGACACCCCGCCTACGGTGGGGGTAATTCGCACATATAACCCACACACCCAGAATTTACGCTAATTATAATCTCTGGGTGTAGGGTTATACGCTCATTAAATGAACAAAATTTTAGAAGGTTTAAACAAGGAACAAATAGAGGCAGTTACGCATAGGGCTGGCCCCCTGCTTATTATCGCAGGTGCAGGAACCGGTAAGACCACGGTTATTACCCGTAGAATTGCCTGGCTCTTGGCCGAGGGATTGGCTAAGACTGGAGAGATCCTGGCACTTACCTTTACAGATAAGGCAGCAGGGGAAATGCAGGAACGCGTAGATATCCTCGTGCCTTATGGCTATACCGACATCTGGATTTCTACTTTTCATGCCTTCGGCGATAGATTGTTACGTGAAAATGCTCTGGTTGCGGGCCTTAATCCGGATTTTAAGGTCTTAACCCGGCCTGAGGCAGCGGTATTTTTTCGTGAGCATCTCTTTGAGTTTGACCTTTCGTACTACAGGCCTTTAGCTGACCCTACGCGTTTTATTGAAGCACTGATATCCTTATTCAGCCGCGCTAAAGATGAGGATGTATCGCCTCAAGAATATCTTGAGTATGCCATGGCACTTATATCAAAGTCAGGACAGGACCCCCAGAATTTGTCCTTAAAAGAAGAAGCCCGGCAGCAGATGGAGGTTGCGCGCGCCTATGCTCAATATCAGGAATTACTTGCTAAGGAAGGACTCATCGATTTTGGTAACCAGTTTTATTTGGCACTGAAACTTTTAAGGGAGCATCCTTTAATTTTAAAAAAATACCAAGAGCAGTTTAAATATATCTTGGTCGATGAATTTCAAGATACAAATTATGCCCAGTATCAATTGGTAAAGCTTTTGAGCGGCAAAACCCGCAATATCACGGTGACAGGAGACGATGATCAGTGCATCTATCGCTTCCGGGGCGCTGCTTATTCCAACCTCCTGAATTTTATAAATGATTTCTCTGATGCTGAAGAGGTAAGTATTGTTCGGAATTATCGTTCTTCTCAGGCAATTTTAGATAGCGCCTATCGGCTTATACAAAATAATAATCCTGAGCGTTTTGAGGTGAAAGCAAATATTGATAAACGACTCATCGGTTTAACTAAAGAAGGTAACCCTGTGCAGCACTTACATTTTGATACAAATTCTACCGAAGCAGATAATGTAGCTAAGCTCATAAAAGGCAAAGTAGGGACGGGAAATCTTAAGTATCGCGATTTCGCGATTCTCGTGCGTTCAAATTCTGATGCCCAAAGCTTTTTACAGGCATTGAATATGCAGGATATACCCTGGCAGTTCAGCGGTAATCAGGGGCTTTATTCGCGGGAAGAGGTTAAGTTATGCATAAATTTTTTACGCGCGGTGGCTAACCCTTCGGATTCCCTTAGTTTATATTATCTGGTCAGTTCCAAAGTCTATTCCTTAAGCCTTTCTGATTTAGGCCTGTGCGCGCATTATGCAAAACGCAG
>DCOU01000116.1:14859-26264 GCA_002322525.1 Candidatus Omnitrophica bacterium UBA1562
AATAAAGCCCTGTATTTAGTATTTGGCAAACTGGATAATATACCAGAATTAAAAGATATAAACGATGAATCGAAGAGTAAAATAGAAAATATTTTAGCTGACCTTAAAAAATTCTTAAAGATTTCCCGCGAACAAACTACCGGAAGATTGCTCTATAGTTTCCTGACTGAAACTGGTTTTTTAAAAAAGTTAACTCAGAATCCCAGCTTAGAAAATGAAACCAAGATTCAAAATCTCGCAAAATTTTTTAATATAGTGCGAGATTTTGAGTTAGTAGCCCAGGAAGACCGTGTTATAAGCTTCGTGAATTATCTAAATCTTTTAATTGAGGCAGGTGATGACCCACCCACGGTTGAGGCAGACCTGGATTGTGACGCAGTAAATGTGCTTACGATTCATAAAGCAAAAGGATTGGAATTTCGGGTAGTATTTCTTGTTAGTTTAGTAGAAGGCCGTTTCCCCTGGCCGCACCGCCGGCAACCCATTGAGTTGCCGGATGTTTTAATTAAGGAACTATTGCCAACCGGAGATTTTCATATTCAAGAGGAACGCAGGCTATTTTACGTGGGTATGACGCGGGCTAAAGAGGAGCTGTATTTTACCAGCGCCTCTGACTACGGCGGCAGGCGCCTTAGGCGCATCAGTCAATTTGTTTTGGAAGCACAAGGTGAAGTCGTAAAGGAATTAGAGAAAAGGAAATCCAGTGCCCTCGAAACAATTGAGCGTTTTGCTCCTAAAAAAGAATCTCCCCAGCCACAGATTACCGGGATTCCCGAAAGTAAACTCATCGCTTTAAGCTATTACCATATTGATGATTATCTGACCTGTCCGTTAAAATATAAATACGTAAATATATTGCGCGTCCCCATTATGGAACATCATACGGTTATTTACGGCCGGGCAATGCATACAGCTGTGACTAAATATTTTCAATTTAAGATGGCGGGCAAAAACATGTCCGTAGCGGATTTGTTAAATACATTTAAGGAGAGCTTTGACCCACAGGGTTTTCTGAGTGAATTGCACCAACAAGAGCGTTTCCGTATTGGTTGTGAGGCGTTAATTAAATTCTTTAATGAAGAAGAGAAGCGCAATTCCAAGCCCGTGTATATTGAGAAAGAGTTTTCGTTTATTTTAGGAAATAATAAAATCACCGGCCGTTTTGACCGCATAGATATGGAGCCAGACGGAGCAGTAATTATGGATTTTAAGACCTCAGAAATTAAAACCCAAAAGGAGGCAGATAAGCGCGCAAAAGAGAGCTTGCAGCTTGTCCTTTACGCACTTGCCTATAAGAATGTATTTGGGCAATTGCCTATATGTGTAGAGCTTTATTTTTTAGAATCAGGTATCATCGGAACTAATCAGATACGAGAAGCCGGCTTAGAAAAAGTAAAAGATAAGATAAATGAGGTTTCACGAGGCATTCGCGATAGGAACTTTGCCGCGACCCCTACATATATGGCTTGTCAATATTGTGCCTATAGTCAGATTTGTCCTTTTGCCATTATTAGAGCATAATAATATTGACTTATAATATGAAGTAAGATATAATAAGGTTTCTTGAAGATAGGAGGTGAAGAGATTGGTTTTGATTAAGGAGAAAAAGAAAGAGATTATCGAAAGTTTTAAGGTTCATTCCAGGGATACCGGTTCATCCGAAGTCCAGGTTGCAATCTTGACCGAAAGGATTAATAGCTTAGCGGAACATTTTAAGCTCCACAAGAAAGATTTCCATTCTCGCCGCGGGCTTCTTATGCTTGTAGGAAGGCGCCGCAGGCTCCTCAATTATCTCAAGGACAAAGATATTAAGAAATACGAAGAAGTTATAGAAAAGCTTAACTTGAGAAAATAAATCCGTCTTTTTTGTCGGTCTTAATAACGGGATACTATTATAAAGGATAATCTAATGAAAACTAAATTCGGAAATAACGAGCTGATTTTAGAAACCGGCAAAATGGCTAAACAGGCAAACGGCTCAGTCACTGTCCAGTATGGCGGAACTATGGTGCTGGTTACTGCCTGTATGTCCAAAGAGCCAAAAGAAGACTGGGGTTTTTTCCCTCTCACTGTAGAATATCAAGAGAAGACATATGCTGCGGGTAAGATCCCTGGCGGTTTCTTTAAAAGAGAAGGCAGGCCATCTGAGAGCGAGATTTTAACTGCGCGGCTTATTGACCGGCCCATCCGGCCGCTTTTTCCTGACGGGCTTCTTAATGAAGTTCAGATTATGGCTATTGTTTTGTCCAGCGATGGAGAGAATGATCCTGATATCCTTTCGGTAATTGGCGCATCTGTGGCTCTATCGATATCCGATATTCCTTTTAACGGGCCAATAGCTTGTTGCCGCGTAGGGCGCGTGGATAATCGGTTTATTCTCAATCCTACATATGCCGAACTTGAGAACTCAAATTTAGATTTAGTGGTAGTGGCTAATACCAAAGGCATTGTGATGCTCGAGTCTAAAGCTAAGGAGGTATCCGAGGAAATATTCTTAGAGGCAGTTAAATTCGGCTTCGAGAATCTCCAATCTATAATTGGCCTGCAGAAAGAATTTATGCGGCAATACGGAAAGCTAAAGGCTTGTATTGAGTATAAAAAAATAGACCCTGTATTACAAAAGAAGGTTGAAGAGTTGTCCAAAGAAAGATTAAAAGAAGTTTATAGGTTAAGCAAAAAAGAAGAGCGGGAGGAGGCGGTAGACTTATTATCTAAGGAGTTAGAAGCTAAACTTACTCCCGAAGGATATTTAGCTCCTGATATTAAAACATCTCTGGTGGAAGTAGAAAAGGAGCAGGTAAGAAAGAAAATATCAGATGAAAATATGCGCATAGATGGCCGCGGTTTTAAAGATATTCGGCCTATTACTTGTGAGGTTTCTGTCCTGCCGCGTACCCACGGTTCAAGCCTATTTACGCGCGGCCAGACACAAAGCCTTGCCGTTACTACGCTGGGCACAGGAGAAGACGAACAACTTATTGAGGCATTGGAAGGCGAAAAATATAAATCTTTTATGCTGCATTACAGTTTTCCTCCTTTTAGCGTGGGTGAGACTGCGCCTGTGCGCGGCCCGGGCCGCCGTGAGATTGGTCACGGGGCTTTGGCTGAAAGGTCGCTTTTGGCGGTTATGCCGTCCAAAGAAAAATTCCCCTATACTATAAGGGTAGTTTCTGAAATTTTAGAGTCCAACGGCTCTTCCAGTATGGCGACGGTTTGTGCAGCAACCTTATCATTAATGGATGCCGGTGTTCCTATAAAAGATGCAGTAGGCGGGATCGCCTTAGGCCTTATTAAAGACGATACAAGGACAGTGATTTTAACTGATATTACCGGCCTCGAAGACCATTTTGGCGATATGGATTTCAAAGTTGCGGGCACCAAAACAGGTATTACTGCGATACAGATGGATTTAAAGATAGACGGCATAGATTCGGATTTATTAAATAGATGCCTTTCGCAAGCAAAAGAGGCAAGATGTTCCGTTTTAGATAAAATGAAAGAGGCCTTGGCCGAGCCGCGCCAGGAGTTATCCGCTCAAGCTCCGCGCATAGATATTATCAAAATCAATACGGAAAAAATCGGTGCGCTTATCGGCCCGGGAGGTAAGACTATCAAGAAGATTATTGCCCAGACAGGCGCAAGTATTGATATTCAAGACGACGGGAATGTTTTAGTTGGTTCAACGGACGCCTCTAAATCTAAAGCGGCAATCGAGATGATTAGGGCGATAACCGAAGATATTGAAGTCGGCCGTATATATATAGGTAAGGTAAAGCGCATAATGCCTTTCGGCGCCTTTTGTGAGATTGCCCCTGGCAAAGAAGGACTGGTGCATGTTTCTGAATTAGCCGATACTTTTGTGAAAAACGTTGAAGAAATAGTTAAAGTCGGCGATGAGATCAAAGTTAAAGTTATAGGTATAGATGAGTTAGGCAGAATCAATTTGAGTAAAAAGCAGGTAAATGAAGTCACAACTTAGCGAGTGGTAACGAAGCTAAGTTGTATGGCTGAATTTATCCCGCCCCTGGTCAATCTGAAAGATTGCCCAGGGCGAGTGCATCAAAATTATCGTAGAGAATTTTGATGCATTTTACGAGGCGGGACACAGTTGGCAACATATACTCCTTGCGTAAACATCCCAAAAATCTCTACGATATTTTTGGGATACGCTTCGGAGTTAATTCGCACACATAACTTATGTCGCACTTCGTGCTCCATAAGTTATGTGCTCATTAAAGGTGAGAGAAAGAAGATTAAATGAAGTACGCGGCGTTATCCTGGTAGCCGTAGGCCTTATGGTTTTAACCAGCCTGATTAGGTTTGAACGCCTTGACCTGCTTTTTTATACCTCTCACCCTAATATCCCACCAAAGAATCTCCTGGGTATATTTGGCGCGTATCTGGGTGGAATAATTGTATTTTTGTTTGGCAGGCCCACCAGTTTCCTCATCCCCTTATTCATTCTGGCGCTAGGAATAAAGTTTTTCAGACAACGGATACCATATTTAAGCATACCGAGGATCTTAGGAATTCTAATTTTATTATTATCCATCGGTTCCCTAATCGGAATGTTTAATTTAAAGAATGAGTTCATCAGGTTTTATCACGCCGGCTTTCTAGGAGCCGTTATTTCTAATTTTATTACCGCATATTTTAGCCGATTAGGCGGATTTATTATCTTTGTTACTTTTATTATCTTATCGCTGGCATTAGTTACTGAGATTTTAATTTCTTCATTGTTTTTAAATATTATAAATAAAACTAACTCTATACTCAAACCCATCTTTAGTTTTAGAATGAAACCCAAGCCAGCAGTAATAAAGCCAGTATTCACTGAAAGAAAAGAATCCAAGGAATCTTTGCTATCAAAAGCCTTACCTAAAGCTGAGTCCAAAAGCAGTTCTACCTTACCTTTAAAGCCTAAGATTCAGATAAAAACAAAGCCGCTTATAGAGGAAGCTAAAATAAGGCCGCAGGAAATAAAAATCGGCGATTACCATTTACCCACGCTTGATTTATTAGAATCACCGCCTCCGCTTGAGGCCAGACAGATTAAAGAAGACCTCACTGCTAATGCGCGTATTCTGGAGGATACCTTAGATGATTTTGGCATTTCGGTTAAAGTTACGGATATTGAACGCGGGCCGATAATTACGCGATATGAATTAGAGCCTGCGCCGGGAGTAAAATTGAACCGCATTGTGGCTCTGAACGATGATATTGCCCTGACAATGAAAGCGCAGTCAGTAAGGATTGTGGCGCCTATACCGGGAAAGGGCAGGGTAGGGGTTGAGGTTCCTAACACACAAAGTAGTTTTGTTTATTTAAAAGAGGTGCTGGCGTCCTCAGAATTCCAAAAATCAGAGTCAAAATTAACCCTTGCCTTGGGTAAGGATATTGCCGGCCAGCCGGTGATGGCAGATTTAGGCGATATGCCCCATCTTTTAATTGCTGGGACTACAGGTTCAGGTAAAACCGTATGTATGAATTGCTTAATTTTATCCATGCTTTTTAAGGTAACGCCGAATGAGCTGAAGTTTTTAATGATTGACCCTAAGATGGTAGAATTAGCGCCTTTTAACGGATTAGCGCATCTTTTGTGTCCTGTGGTAACGGATGCCAAAAAGGCATCGGTTGCCCTTAACTGGGTAGTAAATGAGATGGAGGAGCGTTATCAGCTTTTAGCAAAAATAGGCGTGAGAAACATCGAGGCTTATAACGAAAAACAAGAAAAAATTCCTTATATCGTGGTCATTATAGATGAACTTGCTGATTTGATGACTATAGCGCGTGATCAGATTGAAAGCGCAATAACCCGACTGGCGCAGCTTTCCCGTGCAGTAGGCATACATTTAATTTTAGCTACGCAAAGGCCTTCAGTAGATGTAATTACAGGAGTGATTAAGGCAAATTTTCCTGCACGCATATCTTTTAAAGTGGCGTCAAAAGTGGATTCGCGCACAGTGCTGGATATGAATGGGGCAGATAAACTTTTAGGCAGGGGCGATATGTTATTTTTGCGTCCAGGAGAGTCAAAGTTAATCCGCGCTCAAGGTTCGCTGATTAATGATGCGGAGATCGAAAGAATAGTACATTTTATCAAGTCTCAGGCGCAGCCGCTTTACGATGAAGAAATCTTAAAAGAACAACAAAAATCTGTTTTTGTAAATGGAGAAAAAGACGAATTTTATGACCAGGCAGTTAAGGTGATTATGGAGAGCGGCCAGGCATCGGTATCAATATTACAAAGGCGTCTGCGTCTGGGTTATACGCGCGCTGCCCGCATTATTGATATGATGGAACGGGAAGGCCTTATCGGCTCTTTCGAAGGAAGCAAACCGCGTAAAATCTTAATTGATAGAGAGGCCTGGCTCCAGAAGGAAATAATGCCAAGGGTGAGCGAAGAGTGATGGAATCAGTCGGGACTAAACTTAAAAACCTGCGTTTACAAAAGGGCTTAAGCCTTGAAGAAGTACACAAGGAGACGAAAATTCACTTGAATATACTTAAGGCCATAGAAGAGGATAGTCTCGTAAATTTTAGCCCGGTGTACATAAAAGGATTCTTAAAAATCTATTGTAAATTTTTAGGCGTTGACCCGCGGGATTATATAGCTGATTATAAAGAACCCAAAGCTAAAATTAGCTATGTCTCGGATTTACAAGAAAGACCTGTGCCATCCTTTAAAATGCCCTCATTTAAACTTTTTTCCCTAAGAGCCATGCATATAAAACCAAAGACAATGGTTACGATTATCTTAATACTTATATTTATTATCGGCTTGTTTAATTTGGGTAAATTTATCTCTTTTAAGGCTAACCGGGTCTCCAGGAGAGCTAAACTACCTGCTGTGATTTCATCCAAGACAGACTTTAGGGTTCCTAAACCTAAGTTAGAGAATCTGCCTGTAGTAAAAATAATAACCTTAGATATACACGCCAAAGAAAATTGCTTTATACAGGTAAGAGCCGATGGCCGGGTTATGTTTCAAAATATCTTAAAGAAGGGTAGATCCGAAAGCTGGCAGGCAAAAGATAAAATAGAGCTATCTTTAGGGAATGCCGGAGTTGTGGAATTAGAAGTGAATGGTAAGCGTATACCGGGCCTGGGCAGGAGAGGCCAGGCGCTTAAGAATATATTGATTACTAAGGAAGGTTTAAGCGTAAAGCGATGAGAGATAAGGTCGGGATCTTAAGTTTGGGCTGTCCCAGAAACTTGGTAGATTCAGAAAGTATTTTGGGCGGATTAGCCTTGAGAGGATACCCTATTGTGGATATAGATAAGGCAGATGTGGCAATAGTGAATACCTGCTGCTTCATAGAAGATGCCAAGACGGAATCAATAGATGCCATACTTGATTTGATTGATTTAAAAAAACAGGGCAAACTTAAGAAGCTCATTGTTTATGGCTGCTTGGCCCAGCGTTATAAAGATAAATTACATAAGGAATTGCCGGAAGTTGACGCCTTTGTGGGAAAGACTTCTTTAAATCATAATCTGGCGGCGTTTCCTCTTACTCCCAAACATTATGCATATGTAAAAATCTGTGAAGGCTGCATAAACAATTGCAGTTATTGCGTTATTCCCAAGATAAAAGGAAAATTCACCAGTCTCGACATGGATTCTATACTTGGTAGGATAGAAAGGCTCGATAAAAATAAAGTCTCGGAGGTAAATATTATCGGCCAGGATATCACGGGTTACGGCCTGGATTTATATGGAAGCAGGAGATTACCTGAACTCTTAAAGAAGATAATAAAGATGAGCCCAAATATTGGTTGGTTAAGGCTCCTTTATCTGTACCCCGGCCGCATTTGCGATGAATTATTAGAGTTGATGAAAAATGAGCCTAAGTTGTGTAAATACATTGATTTGCCCTTACAGCACATAAATGACCGTATATTAAACTTAATGCACAGGCAGGCTACAAAGCAGGATATCATAAGGCTCATCGATAAAATCAGAACGAAGATTCCTAATATTGCAATACGCACTTCAGTTATAGTAGGATTTCCTTCAGAAACAGAGAAGGATTTTAAGGAATTACTGGATTTTATCGAAGATGTAAAGTTTGAAAGGCTGGGTGCATTTATCTATTCCCGGGAAGAGGGCACACCGGCGTATAATTTTAAAAAGCAGGTGCCGCCTGAAATAAAAAGAGAGCGCTTTAATACTCTTATGATGCAACAGCAAAAAATCTCCCAGGATGTGAATAAAGAATTTTTAGGAAAGATTATCGATGTCTTAATAGATGAACCCAGCTCCTGTGCACAGGGGCTGGGTGGAAAAGAAGGGAGTTCTTATTTAGGCCGCAGCCAATATGACGCGCCTGAGGTAGATGGTTTAGTTTATGTAGATTCTAAAAAAACATTGAAACCAGGGAATTTTGTCAAGGTGCAAATTACCGATACCTTAGAATACGATTTAGTGGGTAAGGCATTATTATGAACCCCGCACCTTCTTTACATTCAGCTATGCTGTTAGCCGTTGCTAAGAAGGGTAGGGGTGAAAGATATAATAAACAGATAAGAATAATAGAATAAGGAGAAGGTGCGGGGTGAATATCGCCAATAGGTTAACGCTATTAAGAATTATTCTCACTTTTGTATTTGTGTTTTTCTTAACTTTTCCCTTCAAGGGAGCTTGGGTTCTCTGGGCAAAAGTTACAAGTTTGGTTATTTTTATCTTTGCTGCTTTGTCGGACTTCTTTGACGGCAGAATTGCGCATCAAAAGAATATGGTTACGGATTTCGGAAAACTTATGGATCCGATAGCAGATAAGATTTTAGTATTGGCAGCATTTACCGCGTTTGTCCAGATGCAATTAATTGATGCCTGGATGTTCGTGATTATTGTATCGCGAGAAATATTGATTACGTCACTAAGGCTATTTGCGCTTAATAAAGGAAAAGTATTATCGGCAACCAAAACAGGAAAGCATAAAACCTTTTATCAAATGATTGTTATATTCTTGATATTAGGTTTTATTGTTTTTCAGGAGATAATGAAGAATTTTTTTACTTGGAATCCGATCTGTGAGAGTATTTTTCATCGAGGTATAGATTTTGTTATGTGGTTTATTGTTGCACTCACCCTTTATTCAGGCTTTTCTTACCTCTGGGAAAATCGTAAAATAATTGCTACTTTATAGACTCCCGTTATGAAGATCCGCGATTTTATTATTAAGACCTTAAGCACTTTTTTTTATGTTGGGTATCTGCCGTTTATACCCGGGACATTCGCCAGTATAGCCGCAATATTGTTATTTTATTTCATCAAAGACAATAATTCGATACATATATTACTAACTCTGATTTTGATAGCCTTAGGATTTTTAATAACTGGCAGGGCAGAGAAGATATTTAATAAAAAAGATGCAAGATGTATTGTGATAGATGAGGTCTCGGGTATGCTCTTAAGCCTTATATTTATACCTTCAGATATAAAATTAGTAATTATGGCCTTTATTCTATTCCGTATCTTAGACGCCTTAAAACCGCTTCCTTCAGATAGACTGCAGAATTTAACCGGCAGTATAGGCATAATGAGCGATGATATTGTTGCCGGTCTTTACACGAATATTATTCTTCAGGTAGTTTTAAGAGGTCTCTTGAGATTATAGAGGGAGACCTCTGATTACACAGATTTTAAAAAGATTGCACAGATTCTTAAACGAGAATTTAATCTGTGGAATCTACTTTTTTAATCTGCGTAATCAAAATTATATTTATTCAGGTTTTTTAAGATTGGTTTCCTTTAAGATTTCGTAGATAGGGCCTTTCGGGGTGAGCGTGCTTTTAAATAAAGTAATCGAAGTTGCGTAAAAATCTAAATTTTGCCCGCCTAATTCAGCTTTATTCTTCAAATCCTGAACTAACCTTTCCCGATTTAAAGAAGATCTTATTCTGCCGATAGTGATATGCGAAGAAAAGGGCCTGTCTTCTTTGGGAATACCAATTTTGGCCAAATTTTGTTCTAATTCTTCGGCTATGCCCCTGGTCTCTTTATCTCCTATATCAACGCCTACCCAGATTATACGGGGAAAATCTATTTTTGGGAATGCTCCCAAAGAAGAAATGCGGAGCTGAAATTTCGATTTTTCTCTGGCTGTGTCAAAGATAATTTTAACAATCTTCTCTAATTTTTTATCATCAATTTCACCTAAGAATTTCAAAGTTAAATGTATGTTCTCAGGCGCCACCCATTTAACATCTGCGTGTGTAGCTTTCAACTGCTCTTGTAGCCGGCTTAAGGAATCTTTGATTTCTTTCGGCAATTCGATAGCAATAAATGTTCTCATTATTTTTTAGCGTTTAGCGGATAGCGTTTAGCGTATAGGATTTAACTGATTCTGTTTCTACTATACGCTATGTGCTATACGTTATCTTTTAACTATCCGCTATACGCTCTACGCTATACGTTAGACTTTGCGATTAAAGAGCTCAACAATTCTAACGCCTTTAGGGCTGTTTTTTTCCTTACGTTAAGCCGGCTGCCGCTAAAATTAAATTTCTTACAGATTTTCTTATTTTCTGTATCAATAGCAATAAAGACTGTGCCCACAGGTTTTTCTTTTGAGCCGCCGCCGGGCCCGGCAATCCCTGTTACGCCAATACCAAAATCTGTCTTGGCCATTGATTTTACTGATTTTGCCAAAAGTTTGGCTACATTTTTTGAGACTCCGCCTTTTTCGGCAATAATATTTGCAGGTATCTTTAAGATATTTTTTTTTGCTTGGTTACTATAAGCAACCATGCCTAAGATAAAGTATTGAGAACTGCCGGGGATTTGGGTAAGAAGAGTAGAGAGTAAGCCGCCGGTGCAGGATTCTGCGACTGCCAGGCTTTTCCTATTTTTTAAGAGAGAGGAATGTATTTGATTTATAATGCGTTCCATTAGCTACATTATAATTGTTTTTTAAACTATTGACAAGATAAGATTTTGTAGTATAATTTATTCTTAGATTAATCTTCGGGGCAGGGCGTAATTCCCGACTGGTAGTAGAGCCTACGATTCCGCCACAAAGCTTTGGCGGACAGATCAAGTGAAATTCTTGAGCCAATAGCGCCACAGAAAGTGGCGTGCCGATGCATCCGTTTGCATCGGGCGTTCCAGAGTAAAGAGAACGCCAATAGCACACCCAAACCTATGGGATGGTTTGGTGTGCGCTGTTGCGCAAAGTCTAGATGGAAGAAGATTGATATTATTCTTACCCGAAGATCATCTTCGGGTATTTTTTTAATGAGCAGACAATTTACGGAGTGGAGCGACGTAAATTGTAGCTACTTTGTTAACTAATCTTTAGCGTCTGCGAATTAACCCCGAAGCCTGCGAAGTAAATTTCGAAGAAATTTACAAGCGTTTAGGCCCTTCCTTTATAAGGATTAGGAAGGCCTATCCTTTCT
>DCOU01000075.1:0-3711 GCA_002322525.1 Candidatus Omnitrophica bacterium UBA1562
GGCATTAAAAGAAAGCGGGGCGCTCGAGGAGTTATTAAATAACAATGCACTCTTCTCGTCACATAAAGAAAAAACCAAAGTTATTATATTTGTATTGGCAGCAGTTTTACTGGTGGCTGCGATATGCGCAGGATTACGGCACTACGCTTTGAACTCTTTTTCCGGGGGCACCCTTAGAACGGTTTTAGAACTGTCTCTGACTGGAGTATTACTGTTTGGGGTGGTTAAGCCAGATTTTTCTGAGATCCAGAGGCAACTGCTTGAGCAGATAGATGCCGGGATAAGGCTTGTTAACGATACGTATGCAAAACTCACTAAATGGAGAATGCAGGCTGAAACTAGCCGAGGAGTAGAGCACATAGAAGATATGTTGAAGGCGTTATTATCCGGAGAAGAACGAGGGGCGATAATGCCTTCTCAGCCTTCTGAAGAAGAGATGGCTTTATTACGGCGTTCGGAATTAATAATAGACGCCGGGAGAGAGTATCTTCCTATATTGATTTGCTTGCGTCAGATAGTTGAGAGAGCAAATCATACGGAGGTGCTTGAAACAGCGAATGAGGATCTGAGAAAGGCCACCGAGGCTTATTGGCTGGCTTTCAGAGCAGCAAACAAAAATAAAGGATATAACAACGCTGCTTGTTTGGCATTGCCTCTTCTGATTAACTTTAGCCTTCATTCGCCGGCGTGGACGCAATATAGCTGGGCGCTGCTTGTAGGGCTGGGGCTTGGGTTTTTAGTATTGGGGGTGTGCGCGGCACAGGCGCAGAAAAAAATAAAGAGGGACAGTAAAGAGACTCTTAGCGCAGAGCAGCTTCTGGAGCAAATGTTTGCAGATAGAAAATTGGAATTTGGATCGGCAACAGTTCAGAGCGTTCTCTCTGCGGTTAAAGTAATATCTGGCGAGGCGAGTTCCTCCATAATGCCGGAAATCGAAGTACATCAGGGCATCGTCAATCCTGTCTCTGCCGTAAATGAAAAACTTGCTAAACTAAATTGCAAGGGTGAGAAAGGTATTTATCATCGCATTACTATTTTAGGCAAACAGGTGGTGTTTGGCAGAGAATACTTTGTGGAGATTCGCTGGAAGAATGGACGCAGAATTGTATTAGGCGACCACCATAACCTGCTTTATTACTTTCTTACCCGCATGGCAAAAGAAGGCGTATTGCCAGCGAATGCAAGAATCTTGAATATGGACCGCCATCCGGACGGCCGCGCGCTCAATAGAGATCATCTTCCCCCGCCCCTATATCAAAGGATCGAAATACATGCACGCTACGCCATAGACAACTGGGAAGCTTTCGTATTGACGCCTGAATTAGCTGCGGGCTATGCTGTCGAAGCGGTATGGTTGTCTAATGAGGAGACCCTTCAGAGAGAACGCGATTTATTGATTGAGGAACAACCAAGCCGACCATTCTTAAAAATGCCGGTAAGATGGCAAAACAGTATTCCGCGGTCTTTGCGCAACATTGCCAGCCTTGACCTGGATATCTTTGAAAGCTCGCTTCCCAATTATTATCCGCGGCTCTACTATCTAAAGGGGTTATACCCGAGCGTTTTAGGTGTCCTTAGAAAATCGCGCATCAATACTATCTTCACAAGCCCCGGATATACAGGTAATGAATATGAACAAGAGGCCCTTGGCCCGCTTACCGAGTGTTTGGTAAATGATGTAATCACGCTCTGGGCTATTGAGGATTTATTTGAGATGGATCCTATAGGAGCTCTTGAGAAAGCGCGCGCTCTCTTGAGCCAAAGAGACGAATTGTTGGGTGAAAGAGTTTGGTCCCGCCAATATGTCCTGAATGCAATGATCAGTGAATGGATTGAAGGTGTGAGATTCCTTCGCGAAAAGGCTAAGATGCGAAAGCATAGAGAAGGGCTCGTAGAATTAGAGCGGAATCTTGCGGTATTGTCGAATACAGGATCATCTAGTCTGTTCAATGTTATCCTACTTGGAGGGCTGGGTATTCTGGGAAGCCGGAACCCGTTATTATTTGCCGGCCCGAGGATATTCGAAACAGCATATCAACAAGCTCCAAGCGAACCCAATGCCTTGGGGCTTTCTATACAATTAATCATGTTAGGATTTGTGGTAAGCCTTATGGTTTCTATCTTCATCGATTTGCGCGCCGCAGCAAAAGGCCGGGCAACGGAAAATCCCGAACCCCAGCATGCCGTAGCGGTCTTTATTCCTTTGTTTGTCTTAGTTGCCTCTTTAGGTTTCTTTGGATACCTATTGATAACCGAGCATAATGTTTGGGGGTATGTACTTTTATTATGCGGCGGGATATTTATGGGCGGTGGTATAGCAAATTTTATCGAGTACCTTGCAGGCGGCGCTGTATTTGACTCTCTGCCGATTAGGTCTGGCCACGTGGCTAGTTTCGGCGATTGTATGAAAATTCTTGGTGCCGCAGGCGTATCCGTATCGATATTAATCGGTTTTATCTTGCAGTTTAATAGTAATCCAACGCCGCTAGCATTATTACAATTTATTTGCGCCATAGTCGTCAGCATAAGCATGGTAGTTTCTATTTATCGGGGGTTGAGATATACAAGGGCGAAGCCTGGTGCTGAATTCGCCGCGCAGAAAAATCCTAAAGAAGAACCAGTGGTCGGGGAATGGACATCTGGCCATCCCGATATACCAGACAACGACTTTATTATACGCATAGGTGCGGAGGAATCTGTAGATGATGAGGTAGAAAGGTCACTTGGCGCAATAACCACCCATAATTCTGATATTACGAGTCTGGCATTGATAGAGGAACAAGTCGGCGGACTTCAGGGAAAAACGGTATTAGAGGCTGGTTGCGGCTTTGGAAATAATGTCATCTATGCATCTTCCCGGGGAGCCCGGCTTGCAGTAGGTGTGGATATTTCAAAAAATGCAATTGCTATAGCCAGGGAAATTGCATTTTATTTAAATGACCCGGCGGTTCAGAAATTTTTACGCTCCCTCTCTTTTGGAGTAACAATTAATGACGGCCAACCTAGTCTATTCAACATAATTTTCAATTTGAAAATAGATGATAGCGAAGATTTACGCTTACAGCGAGTCCCTCCTGAAAATATTGAATTTCGCCGAGCAGATGTTATGGACCTTCCGTATAGAGATAATACATTTGATGTTGCAAATTTTATAAGTACTTTACGTATTGCCCCGAACAACTCTCTAGAGCGGTGTATTGCTATTAAAGAACTCTTAAGGGTGGTAAGAGCAAATGGCGTAATCTTGGTAGGAGACTGGTCGGATTTAGCTACGCAACTTGCCCAGGCAGCAGCATTCCTGAAGGAAGAATCTGGTGTCGAAGTTACCTATGAAATGGAAAGTCTTAAAAGCCCCCGTGGGAATTTTTCTTTGATTCGCTTAACGGAAAAGAGAAAATCTACTTTGCAGCCAGGCTTAGAATTGACCCTGTCTTCCGGGAGGAAGGATGGTTTGTCCGGCGGGGAACCAGCCGAAATGCAGAGGCATCAGTTTCCTGCCCGCTTTAAACAGGGAGGGGCTATAGAGATAGATGATTATAATGAAGGCGATGCCGAAACAGAAGAGGGTAATAAGTTAACAAGATTGCTCCGGATTTATAAAAACATCCCCTACTTTCGCATAGGCCCTTTACCTACGCAAATGTGCTGGTGGGAATCACCTATAGATACACAAGGCTCTATTAAAGACGTTCACTGGCTCATATACGGAGG
>DCOU01000075.1:3794-4162 GCA_002322525.1 Candidatus Omnitrophica bacterium UBA1562
GGAGGCTTGCTAAATAACTGTATTCAAGCAACGATTATAGCGATTATGCACAAGACAGCGGCACCGGGTTCGGTTACCTGGTTTACCCTTCCGTTTTTTGCCATTAAAAAAGACTATATAGTTAAGATTGAAAAAAGCCGTCGCATTGAGCACCCTTACGAAAATGCAGGGCGTATTCCTGAGTTGATTGCAGAGCATTCTTCAGAAGAAGCTATTACTACTGGGGAGGAAAGACTGGAAGGAGGCAAGGATTGTTATTTTTATTTGCCCTGCGACCGGAAACAGAGGGTTGTTATAAGAAAAGACGGCGAGGTATTAAGGGTGCTTAATCCTTCCGGTGAGCTGACCTTTGTGCTTGATTTCTATAC
>DCOU01000016.1 GCA_002322525.1 Candidatus Omnitrophica bacterium UBA1562
TTGGCACGCAACAAAGTCGTGTTCCTAATTTTAGGTAGCAGGGTTACCGGCTTAACGATAATTGTTAAACTTAAGCGGTATAGAAAAATTCAATCCCCTTAGATGGCTAATAACTGCCTGCAATTCATCCTTCTTTGGCGAACTAACCTTTATTTTTTCCCCTTCAATTTGAGTTTGCACTTTTAATCCGAGCCCTTTTATAATACCTGTTAGCTCTTTTGCTTTTTCCTTATCAATACCCATACATATTTCCACAACTTGGCGTAGATACCCCTCAAATGCCTTTTCAGGGTCATTAAATTTAAGGGATTTTAAAGAAATCCCTCTTTTGGCTATTCGGGTAGCCAGAATATCGGTAAGTGCGCGCAACTTAAAATCATTATCCGCAATCAAAGTTAACTTCTTCTCTTTCCTATCGTAGGCGATAGAAGCCTTGCTATCCTTAAAATCATAGCGCTGGGATAACTCTTTCTTGGCCTGGTTTACCGCGTTATCCATCTCTTGCAGGTCCACTTCAGAGCAAATATCAAAAGAAAAATTTGCCATAATTCAATCCATCCTTGAGAATACCTTTTACGCGGAAAACAGCCTGCCTGCCATTGCTTCCGGCGGGGGTCCCGCCAAAGGCGGCGACCGGCAGGCAGGGATATCGATTTTAGCAAAATTTATACTACAAGGTCATAACTGGCCTCTATGGTCTTGACTAAATCTACCAATAGCGAATTTACTGGCACAGGGATACCTGATTCCTGACCTTGGCGCACAATGACGCCGTTAATAAAATCAATTTCTGTGCGTTTCTTTTTTAGAACATCCTGCAACATACTGGAGACATTGGTTGCTGTGGCTTCGCAGACTGCTTCTACTTTTGCCAGCGGGTCATCGTAAATAAGTTTAATTCTTTTTCTCTTAGCCACGCGGATAGCTTCTGTAACTGCTTCCCGCAAAATCCTACGCGTCCCCTCAAATTCTATTAGCCTTCCGTTATTCAAACGCGTTATGGCAGTAAGCGCATTTATACCTACATTGATAATTAGTTTAGACCACAATAAGCCTTTGATATCGCGCGATATCCTGGTCTCAAGGCCAACCTTATTAAAAATCTCACGGGTAGAACGCATCTCTACCGGGATTTTACCGTCTATCCTGCCAATCACTGTTTCGCCGCGGCCCGCATGCCTTACTTTACCTATATCCAGTAACGTTGCACCCAGGTTAGTTGCTCCGCCGATAACTTTATCGCTACCCACTATTTCATTGATAATTTCTATGTTACCAATTCCGTTCTGCAGCGTCAAAACCCGCGTATTTTCGCTTACGAGAGATTTGGCATGCGTTACTGCCTCTTTAGTATCATAGGACTTAACACAGATAATGATTAAATCCGCCTCCCCTATTTCTTTTGCATCCGCAGTTACTTTCACCTGTGCCTGCCAATTACCTGAAATTCCTTCTACGGATATGCCGCTTTCTTGAATCTGAGCAGCGCGTTCTTTATTTTTATCTAAAAGCCATATTTCTTCCTTTGCCTGCCTGGCGGTTGCCGCCTTTGGCGGGACCCCGCCGGAAGCGGTGGCAGGCAGGGATTTAGATAAAAAAGCACAAAATAAACTCCCCATTGCGCCCGGGCCAACAATCACTATTCTCATCTAAAACCTCCAGGGACGGTTCTCAAGTCATTCGAGAAGTATCCCTTTTTAGGAGACAGTCCTGCTTATGAGTTTAGAGAACCGTCCCTAAGATTATTTATTACCTTTTGAGACTTAAGTTCCTTTTCCAGATGAAAGGTCAAAAAGGCATTCAAGATGATATTCAATTCTTTTTTAATTTGCGGGTTCATACCTAAATTCAGGTTAATCTTAAAGTCATTCTTCTCAATGTGCAGGACAGAAGCCACTGTTCCCCTAAAAATTGTGCGCGACTTCAGGTCCTTATGGTAACATTCTGCGCAAAGCAAGCCCCCTAATACAAAACTGAATTTTGAATGGCCGTTAATCCTTGCGCCGCAAGAGACACAGGAATCAAAATGGGGCTTAAATCCTGAAAAAGCCAGCATCTTGATCTTAAATATGGTCATAATTTTATCCGGGTTATCACTTGACTCCAATTCCCTAAGGCAGGTTGTAGCCAAATCAAACACCTCTTCGTTTTTATCTTCCTGCGGCATAATTTTATCTATTAGTTCCATCATTAAACTGGCTACTCCTATCTTGTAAATACTGTTCCTAATCATATTAAAATTATATTTTACGTCGCATTGGGATACTAAATGCAATGCGGAATTTGTTTTCTTATAGAATACGATTTCATTGTGAGAAAATAGCTCTAAGGTGCTGGCAAATTTAGCGGGTTCTTTTTTGATTCCCTTTAGTATACCGCTCATTTTTCCGAAATCCCGGCTGTAAAAATTGACGATAATGGAGGTCTCCCGGAAATCCCACTTATTTAAAACTAATGCTTCGGTTTTGTGTATGGACATATTGTATATTAGGTTATAGGTTATAGGTGATAGGTGATAGGTTTAAGGTCATAAGTCAAAGATTCTTCTTTTTTGTGCATAATCAATCTATCTTTCTTGCTTTTATCATCGTAACCTAAAAGATGAAGCATGCCATGGATTACATATAGGTATAATTCATATAGAGGTGAGGTTTTATAGATTCTCGCGTTGTCAATAGCCCTATCCGTAGATATAATTATATCCGCAAATATCTTATCCGGGCGCTTGGGTTCAGCAATATCAAAAGCAATAACGTCCGTGGGGTTATTTTTACCAAGATACCTTAAGTTAAGCTCTTTAATTTTTGTGTCATTCACAAAACAAACGGTTATTTCGCCTGATTTTTTTATGCCTTCTTGTGATAATATTTTAAGGACTGTTTTTGTTATCCTTTTCGGATTGATGGGAATTTTCTTTTGCAGATTTCTTACGGCTATCTTCACCCCGCCCTTCATTTTTATCTTTACCCCATCCCTTGAGGAAAGGCGGGGTTCACTCTTCCTTGCTTGAAGTTTCAGGATAGGTTATACGCGCATGATATATCGCGCTTAGGATGTGAATAAATACGGCGGAAATCTTTTCGAGATCCTTAAGAGTTAAATCGCATTCATCAAGCTGACTGTCGATAAACTTATTGTTAATAATCTTATGCACTACGTCTACGATATTAGTAGGGGTGGGTTCTTTTAAGGCCCTGGTCGCAGCTTCTACTGAATCTGCTAATAGCACTATGGCTGTTTCTTTTGTATTTGGCTTTGGCCCGGGATAACGAAAGCCCTCTTCTCTTACCTCCTGATCTTCCTCTAATGTCTCAAGGGCGCGACGATAAAAATAATAAACAAGGCTGGTGCCGTGATGGCGTTGGATGAAATCTATTAAACGGGGATTAAGCCTGTATTTTTTTGCCAGCTCCAAACCCTTATTAATATGATTCATAATTACGAGCTTACTCATGGTCGCAGATAAGGCATCGTGTTTACTGGTTTTTATATCCTGGTTTTCGCTAAAATACTCCGGCTTTTCCAATTTACCAATATCGTGGTAATACGCGCCAACTCTGGCTAAAAGCGCATTAGCGCCCACAGCAAGGCATGCAGCCTCAGATAGATTACCCACCACCAGGCTATGATAATATGTGCCCGGTGTCTCCATCACCAGCCGCTGTAAAAGAGGCTGGCTGAAATCAGCCAATTCCAATAAACTTATATTGGTTACAGTCTTAAAAAGATATTCAAAAACAGGCAGGATTCCTATTGCAATTATGCTGGACACAACGCCATTGAGCATAAACATCAGATAACGCTGCGGCTCTGCGATGCTGAAATGGTCAATAAAAAATAGCGTTATGGCCTGCACTAAGCCCACAATGAAACCCGCGCGGATAATCGTTACCCGCTTACGGGCGCCCCGGACAAGAATAATTGCTGTAATTGCGCTGATTAAGAATAATAATCCGGCATTAATATCACCCGCAAGATAAGCAATACTGATTGATGAGGCAAGTGTAATTAATAAAGACAGGCCTAACTCTTCAAATAATATTGCCGATAACATAGGTATAATAGAAAAAGGGATGTAGAATATCGGCTGGCCTTCCTGGATAATAAAATAACTTACGACAAAGATTATTACAAAAAGTAAGGATAGATTAAGCAGGCTGTAATTTTTTGAAAAGAGTTTAATGTAAGCAAATATACAAACCAGGAATAAAGGAATAACAAAATTTATTCCTAAGAGATAACTAACAAAAAAAACTAAGGCTGGTCCAAAAAGCAATTTAACGTCTTTCTGCCTAAAGCGGATGGACTTTTGCAAAAGATCCAGGATGGCCCTTGGTCTATTTACTGCGTGTAGCTTTGTCATAAGCTTCTATAATACTCTGGACAAGCGCATGCCTGACTACGTCAAAACCGGTAAAATAAATAAATTTTATATCAGTGATGTCCTTTAATATATCCTGCACCTGCAGCAATCCTATGGGCTTGCCATCGGGCAGGTCGCTTTGCGTGATATCGCCGGTAATAACTGCTTTGGAATCAAAACCCAAGCGCGTCAAAAACATCTTCATCTGTTCACGAGTAGCGTTCTGTGCCTCGTCTAAAATAATAAAGGCATCGTTTAAGGTCCTGCCGCGCATATAAGCTAAAGGAGCTACCTCGATAATCCCCGTTTCCAAATATTTCTCAATGCGTTCAGCATCCATCATATCGTAAAGCGCATCATAAAGCGGCCGAAGATACGGTGATATCTTTTCATACATATCACCGGGTAAGAACCCCAAAGATTCTCCTGCTTCAATTGCCGGCCGCGTAAGAATGATCCTGCACACCTCCTGTTTCTTCAAGGTCTCAACTGCGCAGGCCATGGCTAAATATGTTTTACCCGTGCCGGCAGGGCCGATGCCAAAGACAATATCGTACTTTTTAATTGCCTCTACATATTCGCGCTGGCCTTTGGTCTTTGGCCCTATCGGTTTACCGCTAAACGAACGTGTAACATTTGATTCCTGGCTACCTTTAGAGACGGGAGCCTTTCCTTTGTTAAAGTTTGCAATTAAGGAAAATAAATCTGCCCTGCCTATTTGGGCCTGACCGGAGCGTATGGCTGTTAACATATATTCGATAAGGCCCGAGGCTTTCTTAATATTATTTGTTGTTCCGCTTATTTTAAGATGCTCACCGCGCAGAATTATCCGAACTTTAAATTCTTTCTCTATTGCCTTGATCGTTTCGTCGCGCAAGCCAAGCAGGGCCTGCGCTTCTTCGTGGGTCTCTAACTTAATTACTTTCTCCATCACAACTTTGTTAAATTTTAGCCTTTTTATAAGGACAGTCCTTTGTAACTTCTTTATTTCTAATAAGTTCTGTAAAAATCATAGATTGTTTTGAATTTATGCTTAAAACAGGTTAAAATTCCTTCAACC